>NZ_JBQOUX010000300.1:0-279 GCF_052216785.1 Streptomyces sp. JW3
GAGATCGACGTACTCGATGCCGATGAGCGGGTGCGGGTGGTTGAGGAGTGGAACGACACCGGGCGTCCGGTCGGTGCCGGGCTGGTGCCGGAGTTGTTCGCGGAGTGGGCGGTGCGGGCGCCGGAGAGTGCGGCGGTGCGGTGTGGTGCGGTGGAGCTGTCGTACGGGGAGTTGGAGGCGCGGGCGAATCAGTTGGCCCGGTTCCTGCGTGGCCAGGGTGTCGGCACTGAGTCGCGGGTGGGGCTGCGGCTGCCTCGTGGCGTCGACATGGTCGTGGCG
>NZ_JBQOUX010000301.1:0-279 GCF_052216785.1 Streptomyces sp. JW3
TCCGGGAACAGATCTTTCACCACCAGATCCGAGTGCAGCGCCGCAACACCGTTCACCGCGAAACCGCCAACCACACACAGGTTCGCCATATGCACTTGTTTGTCGTGCACCACCGCCAGTTTGGCCCACACTTTTTCATCGCCCGGCCAGGTTTTCTCCACTAGCGTTTTAAAGCGAGTATTAATTTCGTTAATAATCTGCATGTGGCGCGGCAGTAAGCCTTTCACCAGTTTCACATCCCAGCGTTCCAGCGCTTCTGGCATCAGGGTATGGTTGGTG
>NZ_JBQOUX010000302.1:0-278 GCF_052216785.1 Streptomyces sp. JW3
ACCGGCACCGCCGACATCGACACCGTCTCCGGCGCCACCTACACCAGCACCGGATACAAACAGTCCCTCCAGTCGGCCCTCGACAAGGCGGGCGGCGGCTCCGACCAGCAGCAGCCCCGCACCGTCACCGGCGCCGCCGCGCAGACCCAGTACGGCCCGGTCCAGGTCCGCATCACGGTGACCGACGGCAGGATCACCAAAGCGGAGGCCGTCCAGGCCCCCAAGGGCGGCCGCAGCGACCAGGTCACCGCCGACGCCGTACCCCAGCTCAACCAAGC
>NZ_JBQOUX010000303.1:0-277 GCF_052216785.1 Streptomyces sp. JW3
GTCTTCCGACATCCGCGCCAAACTGCAGGCCGCAGGCGTGCAACTGCTGGCCGGGCGCGGTGAATTGGTCGGTCCCGCAGCCGGTTTGGCGCATCGTGTGCGTGCCACCATGGCCGACGGCAGCACCGAGGAATTCGAGGCCGAGGTGGTGCTCATCGCCACTGGCGCCAGCCCGCGGGTGCTGCGCGGTGCCGAACCCGACGGTGAGCGCATCCTCACCTGGCGCCAGCTCTACGACCTGCCGGAACTGCCCGAGACCCTGGTGGTGGTCGGATCC
>NZ_JBQOUX010000304.1:0-277 GCF_052216785.1 Streptomyces sp. JW3
CCATTAGTCTCCGTTGAGATCTTGACGTCGGGCCCCGGGTTCGGACCGCATGACGCCGTCAGACCCCGACCCCCGACGTTGACTTTCCCTACAGCCCACCGGCCTCCTGGATCGCTGGGGCTGCCGGTAAGAGAGCCGGTAACCCCCGACATCCCGGATTCCGGTGGGTCGTCCACGAAGGAAACACATGTCTACCCCGACTCACCCCGACGCGCAGTCTGAGCTGAAGGACGCGACGGAACCTACCTCCATCAACCTCGACATCACAGGTATGAGT
>NZ_JBQOUX010000305.1:0-275 GCF_052216785.1 Streptomyces sp. JW3
GGGGTGCTGCGGTATCTGAACGAGGAGACGGCGGGGGTACTGGCGGGACTGCCGACCCCACAGATCGGCTTCAACTACCTGGGCCGCTTCAGCAGCCGCGACGAGGCATGGCAACTGGTCGGTGACGGCCTGGACGAGGGAATCGCCGGCCACGCACCGGTGATGCACGCCCTCGAAGTGGAAGGGCTGGTCAGGGACCTGGCCGAGGGGCCGGAGTTGGTGTTGTCGGTGTCGTGGCCGGGGCGGTTGTTGGGGGAGGAGTCGGCGCGGGCGCT
>NZ_JBQOUX010000306.1:0-275 GCF_052216785.1 Streptomyces sp. JW3
GACGCTGGGGTGTTGCGGGTGTCGTGGCAGGCGGTGGTGGACCGGCATGCGGGTCTGCGGGCGGGGTTCTGGCAGCCACCGGGTCTTGAGCAGCCGGTGCAGGTGATCGCCGAGGGTGTCGAACTGCCGTGGCGTGAAGTGGACCTGTCCAGTGCGTCGGATGAGATGGCGTGGGCGGAGTCCGAGCGGATCGCGGTCGAGGAGCGGGCGCGGCGGTTCGACCTCGTCCGGCCTCCGCTGCTGCGGGTGCTGCTGGTGAAGGTGGGCGAGGACCG
>NZ_JBQOUX010000307.1:0-274 GCF_052216785.1 Streptomyces sp. JW3
GGCCTGGTCCGCGAAAGCCTGGATCGGTCTGGTCGAACGGCATGGGCGTCCTCCCTCGGGCGGTGGTCGTCGTCGAAGCGATTCCACCTGCGCGGCGGGTCAAACAGATCCGGGCGGATCGGTGTCGGCGGCACCGGCGCGGGTATGGCGAGGGTGCGAACCGAGCCGAGGAGGTGTGCGATGCGTGTGGTCGTGACGGGAGCGACAGGCAATGTCGGCACGGCGGTGGTCGACGCACTGACCACCACACCGGCGGTGACGTCGGTGCTGGGAG
>NZ_JBQOUX010000308.1:0-266 GCF_052216785.1 Streptomyces sp. JW3
GTTCGCTCATCGCGTACCAGCGCGCATAGGTCTCCCACACCACGTCCTCGTCCTCGGCCAGCGATCCGCGCAGCAACCCCTCGCGACCGAGGCGACGGGGACTCGATCTGCGCGTTCCGCCTCTCGACCGGCGTGAACTCGGCCTGTGCGCCGGTCGAGCCATATCGATCAGCACACAAAACACCTGCTCGTATACACCTCATCGCGCACAGACGGGTGATTCGCACCGTCACCGCAACCGCTCCCGGTACAGCACGCGATCGAGC
>NZ_JBQOUX010000030.1:0-74976 GCF_052216785.1 Streptomyces sp. JW3
GTGCCGGCTCCGGGCCGGTCCGCCGCGGCCGGGTGGCCGCCGCCCGAGGCGACCGCGCGGCCGCCTGTCGTGGGCCGCAGCAGCAGGGCCGCCACCGCGGCGCCGCACAGCATGACGACGCCCGACACCACCAGGCACAGCTGGAGTCCGTCCAGGAAGGACTGGGAGAGCGCGTTCAGGGCCGGCCCGGTGGCCTCGCCCAGCGGCAGACCCGCGACGGCCCCGAGACCGTCGGCGTCCACCGCGTGCAGGATCGCGGCGTCGGTCGAGTCGGGCAGCCGCGCGGCGGCGAGGTGCTCGGGCAGGGTGCCGACCGCCCTCCCGGTCAGCAGCGCGCCCAGGATGGCGGGACCGAGGGCGCCGCCGACCTGCCGGAAGGCGTTGTTGCCGGCCGCCGCCATGCCCGCCTGGTGGTGCGGCACCGAGGAGACGGCGGTCGCGGTGATGCAGGGGAAGGCCAGTCCGAGGCCGAGGCCGAGCAGGGCCAGGCGCCAGGCGAGCGAGCCGAAGGACGTGTCGGTTCCGACGTTCGTCAGCGTGAAGAGGGCCACGGCCGTGAGGAGCAGACCGCCGGTGATCAGCACCCGCGGCGACAGGTACCGCATCAGCCGGCCCACGGCGGTGCCCAGGACCATCGGCAGGACGGTGACCATCAGCAGCCGCAGCCCCGCGTCCAGGGTGCTGAGCCGCTGCACCATGCCCAGGTACAGGCTGAGGACGAAGAAGAACCCGATCAGGCCGAGGAAGCTGATCATGACGACCAGCGCGGAGCCGGTGAACGCGGCGCTGCGGAACAGCGTCAGGTCCAGCATCGGGCTCGCGCTGCGCCGCTCGGACACGACGAACGCCACCCCGGCACAGACCGCGACGGCCAGGGCGACGAGCACCCGGGCGTCCCCGAAGGAGGCGGCCCCGCCCTCGATGACGCCGTAGACCAGCGCGGTGATCGCGAGCGCGGCGGTGAGCTGTCCCGGCCAGTCCAGCTTCCGTCCCGCCTCGGAGGTGGACTCCTTGAGCACGTGGGCCGCGACGGCCATCGTGCCGATCGACAACGGGATGGGCAGCAGGTAGATCCACCGCCAAGCGGCATGCTGCACGATGACGCCCGCGACGAGCGGGCCGACGGCCAGGGAAGCCATCATGGAGGTCGTCCACAGGCCGATGTACTTGCCCCGCTCCCGCGGATCGGGGACGGCGTGGCTGATGAGGGCCAGGGTCATCGGCAGCAGCGCGGCGGCGCCCACCCCCAGCAGCGCCTGGCCGATCCACACCTGGGCGATGGACTGCGCGCAGAGGGCGACCGCGGCGCCGGCCACGCAGAACCCGAGGCCGGCCTGGAAGACCTTCTTGCGTCCGTGGACGTCGCCGAAGACCCCGGCGGTCAGGATCAGTGCGGCCACCGGCAGCACGAACGCGTCGGACACCCACGCCAGGTCGGCCGTCGACGCGCCGAGGGCCTGCTGGATCACCGGCAGGCTGACCGAGACCGTGGTCACCGGGAGATAGCCGACGAACACCCCCAGACAGGCCATGACCAGCGTCGCCGTACGCCGGTCCCGGCGTTGTTCCACCACTGCTGTACTCACCCGGACTCCTTCGCGACCACGGACCTGCTTCCGCCGGTCGAACGACTCCGGAACTATGGAGTGCGCTCGGAGCGAGAAGCGAGCCGGAGGCCGTCGCGGGCCCGAATCCGACAGAAGCCGCGCCTTGCGGAGCGATAAATGCCACGGGTACGCGCCGGGCCGGACCGGGCTCGGGCCGCGCGCCGCGCGGTGGCTCGTGCGCCGGCGTCGGCCGGGTTCCCTAGAATGGCGGTGCGCCGCCCGCAGGGGTGTGCGGCGCACCGACCGCATCGGAGCAGGGGTGATGGGCAGTTCCGGCAGAGTCACGCTGAACGACGTGGCGGCGGCCAGCGGTGTCTCCCGCGCCACGGTGAGCTTCGTCCTCAACGACGACCCCCACCAGACGATCTCCGCCGCCACCCGGGACCGGGTCAAGCAGGCTGCCCGGGAGCTGGGTTACGTACCGCACGGGGTGGCCCGCGCGTTGCGCGAGGGCTCGTCCCGCGTGGTCGTTCTGAACATCGGCGCGGGTATGGAGGGGCACTACTCCCGCACCTACATCCAGGGCCTGGACGCCGAACTCGCCGCCCACGACCACGTGCTGCTCGTCCGGCACGGCCGGCACACCCCGCAGTCCACCCAGCAGATCCTCGACGTCATCGCGCCCCGCGCGGTCATCCACTTCGGCGAGACCTACCTCACCGGCCGCGAGCTCGACGACCTGGGCGGCGGCTGGCGCGACGGTCTGGCCGCCCACTCGGCGATGCAGTTGCGTCACCTGGTGGAGCACGGCCATGAGCACGTCGCCGTGGCCCTGCCCGAGACCGGGTCCCCGCTGGCCGCGGCCCGGCTGAAGTTCACCGGCCAGGCCGCCCGCGACCTGGGGGTGCCGGTGCCGGACCCCTTCGTCATGCCGCTCGACCGCACGGCCTGCGCCGAAGCCGTCGAGGCCGTCCTCGGCGGCGGGCCCGGGGTGACCGCGATCGCCGGGTTCAACGACGACGTCGCGCTGCGCGTCCTCACGGCGCTGCGCGACCTGGGCCGCCGGGTGCCGGACGACGTCGCCGTCATCGGCTTCGACGACAACGGTTACGGCGCCCACACCACCCCCGCGCTGACCACCGTCCACGTCGACGCCGAGGCACACGGCCGGCTCAGCGCCCGTCTCGCCCTGAACCTCGACACCGGCGGGCTGCGCCCACCGCCCGCGCACGTCGTCGTCCGCCAGTCGGTCTGACCCGCGGCACCCGGGGTGAGCCGTGCGGGTTCCTGAAGCCGGCGCCCGGCCGCACCTGGAGAGCGGTACGGCGATGGCGGCTCGCGGTGCGGGGCCGGACCCGCGTCTCCCCCGACGGCCCGGCCACCGCGCCCCGGTGTGAACCGGCCAACGGCCGCCGGTCCGCCGGCTACCCCGCGTACCGGCCGGCGGGGAACCGCGGGCGCGTGGCCCCGCCGGGACCGGCAGGCGGGGCTACCCCTCGACCGCCCCGGCGGCGGCCGTGGTTCCCGGTACTCGTTCCAGTTCACCGGCCATGTCCGTCCGGGCCGCGGCCGCGAGCAGTGCCTGCGCGGCGACGGCGGCGGGTTCGCGCCGCAGGAGCAGTACGCCGATCTGCTCGGTGTGCACGGGGTTCACCAGCGGCAGTGCCCGCATGCCCGCCGGGACCCCGAAGACGTGCAGCCAGGCGTGCGGCACCACACTGGCGAAGTGCCCGGTGCGCACGTGCGCGAAGAGCGAGGCCACGGAGTCCGTCTCCACGCGCGGCCGCACGGCGGCGCCGGCCCGGGCGAACACCGCGTCCAGCACCCGGCGTCCGAACATCCTGGAGTGCAGCAGGCACAACGGCTGCCGGGCCGCCTCCGCCCACGTCGCCTGCGCGCGCTGCCCCTGACCGACGCCGGAGCCGGCCCGGACGAGCAGCACGAAACGCTCCCGGTACAGCGGTACGAATGTGAAGGCGTCCGCGTCGTCCCCGGCCGGCCGGTACGTGACCGCCGCGTCCAGCTCGTACGCCTTCAGCCGGGCCGTGATGTCGTCGGTCTGGAGGTCGGCGAGCACCTCCACCCGGGCCAGCGGGTTCTCCGCGCAGAACACCTGGGTCAGCAGGGAGACGGCGGTGGACGCGGTCGGCACCGAGCCGAGGCGGAGCTGCCCGGTCATGCCGCCGCGCAGGGCCCGGACCTCCTCCTCCAGCGCCTCGCGGTCGGCGAGGATGCGCTTGGCCCACAGGACGATCCGCTCGCCCTCCGGGGTGAGCCCCTCGTACTTGCGGCTGCGGCGCACCAACGGCACCCGCAGTTCCTCCTCCAGCTTGCGGATCGCGCCGGACAGGGCGGGCTGCGAGACGTAGCACTCCTCGGCGGCCCGGGCGAAATGGCGGGTGCGGGAGAGGGCGACCAGGTACTCCAGTTGGCGAAACAGCACGTCTCATTGTGGCGGCACGCCCGGCGAGCGGATAAGCCGCGGTTATCAAGTGATCGGCAAGAGGTCTTTGACCGCCGGGCCGGACCGGCCGGAAGGTGGTACGTCGGGTGACGCGGCACGCCCGCCCTGTCATCCGGTGGCCGCGTCCCCGCCCGAGCGGGCCCGTTTCTCATGGGCGACCGAAGCACTGAGGGGAATCATGGGCACGATCGAGGAGCCGACCGAGGACGACCTGTCGGTGTCGTCCCCGAAAACCTGGGCCACCGGTGCGCCCGCCGTCGCCCACGCCCTGCGGTACGCGCTGGGGCAGACCTCGCCGCGCCGCACGGCGCTCACCCTGCTCAACATCAACCAGCCGAAGGGCTTCGACTGCCCCGGCTGCGCCTGGCCGGAGCCGGCGCCGGGCAAGCGGCACGCCAACGAGTACTGCGAGAACGGCGCCAAGCACATCAGCGACGAGGCCACCTCGCGGCGGGTGACGGCGGACTTCTTCCGTACGCACCCGGTGTCCGAGCTGGCCGGCCGGTCGGACTACTGGCTGAACCAGCAGGGCCGGCTGACCGAGCCCATGGTCAAGCGGCCCGGCAGCGATCACTACGAGCCGATCGGCTGGGACGAGGCGCTCGGTCTGCTGGCGGACGGGCTGCGCGCCCTGGACCACCCCGACGAGGCCCTCTTCTACACCTCCGGCCGGCTCGCCAACGAACCGGCGTTCCTGCTCCAGCTGTTCGCCCGCGCCTTCGGCACCAACAACCTGCCGGACTGCTCGAACATGTGCCACGAGTCGAGCGGCTCGGCGCTCGGCGAGACGCTGGGCATCGGCAAGGGCAGTGTCAGCCTGGACGACCTCTACGACGCCGATCTGGTCTTCGTCGTCGGTCAGAACCCGGGCACCAACCACCCGCGCATGCTGTCCGCGCTGGAGGAGACCAAGCGGCGCGGCGGACAGGTGGTCGCGGTCAATCCGCTGCCGGAGGCCGGGCTGCTGCGGTTCAAGCATCCACAGAAGGCGCGCGGCATCGTGGGCCGTGGCACGGCCATCGCCGACCAGTTCCTCCAGATCCGGCCCGGCGGGGACCTGGCCCTGTTCCAGGCCCTGAACCGGCTGCTGCTCGAGGCGGAGGACGCGGCGCCCGGCACCGTGCTGGACCGCGAGTTCATCGCCGCGCACACCACCGGCTTCGACGACTTCGCCGCGCATGCCCGGACCATCGGCTGGGCGGCGGTGACGGAGGCCACCGGACTGACCCGCGAGGAGATCGAGCAGGTGCACCGGCGCGTGCTCGGCGCCGGGCGGGTCATCGTGTGCTGGGCGATGGGCCTGACCCAGCACAAGCACGGGGTGCCCACCATCCGCGAGGTGGTCAACTTCCTGCTGCTGCGCGGCAACATCGGCCGCCCGGGCGCGGGTGTCTGCCCGGTGCGCGGACACAGCAACGTCCAGGGCGACCGCACCATGGGCATCTGGGAGCGGATGCCGCAGGCGTTCCTCGACGCGCTGGAGAAGGAGTTCTCCTTCACTCCGCCCACCGCGCCGGGCCTGGACTCGGTGGACGCGATCCGGGCCATGCGGGACGGCCACGCGCGGGTCTTCCTCGGGGTGGCCGGCAACTTCGTGCGGGCCACCCCCGACAGCGAGGTCACCGAGCGGGCGATGCGCAACTGCCGTCTCACCGCGCACATCTCCACCAAGCTGAACCGCTCCCACACCGTGTGCGGCGAGACTGCGCTCATCCTGCCGACGCTGGGCCGCAGCGACCGCGACGTCCAGGCGGGCGGGGAGCAGTTCATGTCGGTGGAGGACTCGATGAGCGAGGTGCACGCCACCCGCGGCCGGCTGGCCCCGGCCGCGCCGCGGCTCCTGAGCGAGGTGGCCATCATCGGCCGCCTGGCCCGCCGCACCCTCGGCGACAAGCCGGACATCCCGTGGGAGGACTTCACCTCCGACTACGACGCCGTGCGCGACCGGATCGCCCGCGTCGTGCCCGGGTTCGAGGACTACAACGTCCGGGTACGGCAGCCGGGCGGGTTCCGCCTGCCCAACCCGGTCAACCGGCGCGAGTTCCGCACGCCCAGCGGCAAGGCGGTCTTCACCCGCAACGACTTCACGGCCCTGCGCGCCCCGGACGGACACCTGATCCTCCAGACGCTCCGCTCCCACGACCAGTGGAACACCGTCCCGTACGCCATGGACGACCGCTACCGCGGCATCACCGGCGGGCGGCGCGTGGTGCTGGTCAACGGCGCCGACCTGACCCGGCTGGGGCTGGCGGAGCGGGATCTGGTCGACCTGGTGAGTGTCTGGGAGGACGGAAGGGAGCGGCGGGCCCCCGGCTTCCGGGTCGTGTCCTATCCGACCCCGGTGGGGTCGGCCGCCGCGTACTACCCGGAGACCAACGTCCTGGTGCCCCTGGACAGTGTCGCCGACATCAGTAACACCCCGACCTCCAAGTCCGTCGTGGTACGGCTGGAGCCGGCCCGGGACAGGACGGCCGACGGGCAAGTCACGGCCCGCGGCTCGCAGCCGAAGAGCTAGACGCCGCCCTCTCCCCCGGGCCCTTCGCCACCGACGGACACTGCCGACTGCCGACTGCGCCCCGGTCGAAGCAGGTCGGGCCGGCCGACAGCCGGCCCGCCCGGTGAACTCGGCCGTGCCGAGCCGGTCCGCGTCCGCGTTCCCGGACGCCACGTCACGAGGTGGAGAACAGCCGCGCTCGACCCGGTCCCGACCGGCTCCCGACGACGGGACCGCAAGGTGAGACGCATGACCGACACCAGCGCGGACATCCCGCCGGGCCACCTGCCGCGGCGCTCGCCTCCTGACGCGGTCCCGGGCGGGTACCGGCCGGTCCGGACGTGCGGCCGCTCTGTCCCGAGCGGTGCCGGCAGGGCGCCGCGGCCGGTGCTCGCCGACCGGGACGGCAGCGTGTCCGCGCGCCGACGAGCCGCGCCCGCCGCGCGACGGCCCGGCGTCCGCTCAACGCTGTCGGCGGGCTCCCGTCCCCGCGGCTTGCCGTGGACGAGGAGTACCTGAGCCGCGTCACTCACCGCGGGCCATCGGCTCGGCGGAGCTGTCGCCGTCCATCGAGGAGGGATTTCGCATGTCCGACATCCGGGATTACGACGTTGTGGTGGTCGGCGGCGGGCCGGCGGGTTCGACCACCGCCGCCCTGCTGGGCAAGAACGGCCGGAACGTCCTGCTGCTGGAGCGGGAGAAGTTCCCCCGCTACCACATCGGCGAGTCGATGATCACCGGGGTGATCCCGACCCTGGAACAGCTCGGCCTGGTCGACGAACTGGACAAGCGCTTCCAGCCGAAGTACGGCATCAGCCTGGTGTGGGGCCTCGACGCGGAGCCGTGGCGTGCCTCGTTCGACCAGACCGGCCGATACGACCACTCGTGGCACGTGGTCCGCAGCGAGTTCGACGAGTTGCTGCTGAACACCGCGCGCGGATTCGGCGTGCAGGTCGAGGAGCAGGCCCACGTCACCGCGGTGCTGTCCGACGACAACGGCAAGGTCACCGGTGTGACGTACCGCCGAGGCGGCGAGACGCACCACGTCACCGCCCGTTTCGTGGTGGACGCGTCGGGGCAGGCCCGGGCCATCTCGCGGAAGCTGACCGAGGTGTCCTGGCAGGAGGACCTGCGCAACGTCGCCATCTGGAACTACTTCACACCGTACGAGCCGCTCTCCGACGGCCGGCAGGGCGGCGACATCCTGGTGGAGTCGGTCAGGACCGGCGGCTGGATCTGGGGCATTCCGGTGACCGAGGACAACGTCAGCCTGGGCCATGTGCTCCCGGCCGCGATGGTGGCGGAGGCGACCGCCCAGGGCCTTTCGCACCAGGACGTCTTCGACCGGGCGGTGGCGAACAGCGTGGTCGCCAAGACCATGATCGCCAAGGGTGCCCCGGTGGACCAACTGCACACCGCCCGTGACTGGTCGCACGTGTGCAAGAGTTTCCACGGTCCGGGCTGGCTGTCGGTGGGCGACGCGGCCGGGTTCATCGACCCGCTGTTCTCGCAGGGCGTGTGGCTGGGCACCTCGGGCGCTTCGATGGCCGCCCGGGCTCTGGAGGCCGCGCTGAAGAACCCGGCCGACACCGAGCGCGCGCTGGACCGGTACGAGCTGGTCTACCGCGTGCTGTACGACGAGTTCCTGTCCTTCATCCGGTTCTTCTACGACCCGAACAAGCTGCGGGAGATCTACTTGGAGCGGGCGCAGCAGGATGTCTGGCATCCGGACGGCAACCTGAAGGTCGGCTTCATCACGCTGATCTCCGGCATCAAGGCGCTCCCGAACATCACCGGCTTCGACCCGCTCGCCACCGACCTCCCCAAGACCGTCCGGATGTGACGGGCATCCGGCCCTTCCTGCTGTGCGGTCGGGCCGGGCCGCGGCTCGGTGACTTCGTGGGTACGGATGCGGCTGCCGGCCGGGTTACGAGATCGACATCCCGCCGTCGACGCACAGCACCTGGCCGGTCATGTAGTCGGCGTCCAGCAGCAGTTCGATGCCGCGGGCCACCTCGTCGGGGGTGCCCATGCGGCCGAACGCGGTCCGGGCCACGAGCGCGGCGCTGACCTCGGCCGGCACCTGCTCGGTGAGGGTGGAGGCCATGAGCCCGGGTGACAGCGCGTTGACCGTCACTTTGTACCGCCCGCATTCCAGGGCCAGGCTTCTCGTCATCCCCATCACGCCGGCTTTGGCCGCCGAGTACGCCGTCTGCCCCCGGCTGCCGATGAGACCGGCGGGTGAGACGACGTTGACCACACGCCCCCATCGGGCCCGCACCATGTCCGGGAGCACCGCGCGGCAGGTGTGGTAAGTGCCGATGAGATTGACGGCGATGGTCCGTGTCCAGTCGTCGACGGACTGGGTGGCCATGAGTCCGTCGCGGCGGATCGCGCCCGCGTTGACGAGCACGCTGACGGCGCCCAGTTCGGCGTGCACCCGGTCCACCATGGACTGGGTGGCGGTCCAGTCCGCGACATCGGCCCGCACGACGGCACTGGGCCGGCTGAGTTCGGCCGCGACCTGGCGGGCCCGGTCCTCACCGGTGGCGCAGTGCAGGGCCAGCCGGTAGCCCCGCTGGTCGAGGACGCGTGCCACGGCGGCGCCGAGCGCCCCCGAGGCGCCGGTGACCAGGGCGACCGGGCCGGCGGTGTCCGGCGCCGCCATCAGGCCCGCGCTCCCTCAGTCTGGTACCGGCCGTGCGCGTACCGCGCCGGGGGGAAGCACTCGACAGCCATGGCAGCTCTCTCTCCGCATCCGCGGCGTAGGGGAAGGTCGGGACCGGCCCGGTCCCCGGCAGGCCGGGCCGGCGTCGATCCGGAGCCGCACGGAACCTCCTGACGCGGCGGGTGACCTCGCCTGGTCGGGAGGTTCCGTGCGGCTTCGCTACCGACTGACGGGCGGTTCCTCGCCGGCGTCCGTGACGAACCGTTCGGTCGTCTCCCTGTCGGCCCCGAGCGAGTGCAGCAGCCCGGTGCCGTTCTCCTCCTCCAGCAGTCCAAGCAGCACGTGGCCGGTGCCGACACCGTCGTCGTCGAGCAGCACAGCCGCCTGGAAGGTCCGTTCGAGCGCCGTCTTCGCGCGGGCATTGTACGGAACCGTCGCCGGATGGGCGTCGCCGCGCGCCGGCAGGGCCGTCACCGCCGCGTCTCGCAGCCGACCGAGGTCGACACCCTGCGTCCGCAGCGCGGCGACCGCGGTGCCATCGGCGCCGAGCAGCCCGAGGACGAGGTGCGCGGGCTCGATCTCCGCGCTGCCGCCCTGCTTGGCCTCGTTCATGGCCGCGACGACCGCGTTGTGGGCGGGCTGGGTGAGCTTGTCGAAAGCGGGGCGCGCGGCGGCCGGCCCGCCGACGAATTTCGTGCGCGCGGCCTGCTCGGTGGCGCCCGTCCTGCGGCCGATGTCGGTCCAGGACGCCCCGGAGTGCCGGGCCCTGTCGACGAAGTGACCGATGAGCTGGTCGGCGGCCGCTCCGATGCGGTCGGCCGTCGCCACGGCCTCGGTCAGCTGGTCGAGGGCGTCGGTGCGGCGCCCGGTGATCGCCGCGATCAGGTCGTCGAGCCCGACCGGTGGCGTCGGCCGGGTCATGTCGTCACCAGGTCACCGGCAGTTCGGCCGGACCGAACGCCTGGATGGAGTGGTATTTGTAGGTCAGCTCCGCCTCGGGCACGGCCAGCGTCAGCGAGGGAGCCCGCTCGAACAGAGTCGTGTACACCATTTTCAGCAGCTCCGGCACCAGGCGCTCCGCCGGGCACTTGTGCGGCCCGTGGCCGAACGCCATGTGTCGGGGGGCCTTCTCCCGCTGGAGATCGAGCTCGTTGGGGAAAGGACACACCGCCGGGTCGCGGTTGACGGGCATCGTCGGCACTGCCATGCCGTCACCGGCCTGCACCAGCGTGTCGCCGATCCGTACGTCTTCCAGGGCCAGCCGCATGGGGGTGCCGTCGTTGATCGAGAAGTACCGGAGCATCTCCTCCACCGCGACGGCCAGCCGGTCGGGCCGGGCCAGCAGCGCCGCCCGCTGCTGCGGACGGCTCAGCAGAGTGAGTACGCCCAACGAGATCATCGTGCCCGAGGTGTTGTGGGTGCCCTGGGCGTTCGACATCATCAGGGGCGCCAGCTTGAACCAGTCGACCTCGCCGTGCTCCTCGCGTTCGTGCAGGATCAGGTGGCTCATCAAGTCGTCGCCGAGGTTGTCCGCCTTCTCCTTCAGGAGCTGTATCGCGTGGCCGTTCATCACCGCGGCCGCTTCCTTTTCCTCCTCCTCTCCCTTGGAAAGCATCAAGTTCCATACGTTGTCCCGCAGTTGCTGCAACTCGGTCTCGGGGACGCCGATGAACATCGACTGCAACCGCCGGCCGATCGGGTACGACAGTCGCGACGCCAGGTCGACCGGCCGCACCGCCGAGCCCAGCATCGCGTCGATCTTCTCGTGCACGGCGACCCGCAGCCGTGGCAGCAGCCGGGCCAGTGCTTCCGGGGTGAACTCCCGCAGCACCAGCTTCTTCCGCGCCATGTGTTCCGGGCCGTCGAGATTGATCATGAACGGGGCGCAGTACTTCAGTTTGTCCATCCCGGTCGGCGTCAACCTGGGGAACGCGGCGTTCGTCTTGTCCGAGCTGAACCGGGGATCGGAGAGTACGAACCGGGCGTACTCGGGCCGCACCACCATCCAGGCCAATACGCCGGTGGGCAGTGTCACCCGGCCGATGCCGCGCTCCCGCAGGGTCTCGTACTCGGCCGGCAGCACGCCGGGCAGCTGTCGCCGGATCGGGAAGGTCGGTAGCTCGGTCATGCTGACACCTCCGCGGCCCAGTGGTAAAAGCGGTGGGCCAATGAATGGCCGTTCGGGTCGTACGGCGGAATGATCCGCGTCAGGTCGTCTACGAGCTGGAGGAAGCGGGGATCGCCGTCCGCCCACACCTTGCTGATCGCCTTGCTGGGGTCGGCGTCGGCGAAGTCCTGGATGTGCAGGTAGATCCCGCGCCAGAGATAGATCTGGCGGCGCAGTGTGCCCATGCTCTGCGGGATGTCGGTCGCATCAGAGGCGGCGAACAGCCGCGCCGCTTCGGGGATGTGCTCCTGGCGCTGGGTGTTCACGATCACCGCGCTGTACGTCCGCTCCAGGTTCTCCAACTGCTCGGCCGGCCACAGGTAGAAGCGCTCGGCCGCCGGCCGGTCGACCGGGCCGTCCCAGCCCTCGGCCGCGGTGTACTCACCGAAGTAGGCCGCGAGGCGTTCGTTCAGGCGTACACAGCGGGGGTCGGTGGTCGCCGTCCGGTGGGCCTCGGCCGCGTCCGCGACGTCCCAGTCCTGCATGTGCACGTAGAGATCGCTGTAACTGAAGACCTGTCTGCGGCGCAGCCGGGGCAGCTCGGGCGCAACCTCGCCGTCGAACTCCCGGAAGATCTTCGTGACGTCCGCGATGTCATCACTGTCGAACGTGCCGACGGTGACGGTGCTCGGCATGTGCCTCTCCTTACGGTTGGCGGTCAGGAACTGTGCCGCGCCACCGACGGATCCTCAACGGATGTCGGTTCGGGGTCGCACCCGAAGGCTGCGCGCTCGCCTTCGACGTCGGTTCGACGACGAGTAGACGACCGGCCGTCACCGCGGGCGGCCCGGTGTGGCGGACTCGACGGGTTCTCGAATCGAGGTCGAAGGACGGCGGACATGGTCGACTTCGATGGTCCGGAACACTACGGCGCTTGCGAGGTGTCTGATTGTGTCGAGCACGCAGCAGCGAGTTGATCACAGCGTGGACGTCGACGCCGACTACGGGACGGTGTTCGACCTGGTCGCGGATGTCGCGCGGCGGCCGCGGTTCCAATGGTCAGCCGTGCACGCGGAGGTGCTGCACAGCAACGAGAAGGGCGACCTGGTCCAGCACTGGTCGCTGGCCGGTGACTGTGCCGTCCGCACCTGGCGCAGTGTGCGCCGCGCCGACCGGCCGGGACACCGCATCACGTTCGCGGACCTGGACGTCGACCCGCCGGCCACCAGGATCCGCGCCGACTGGGTGTTCACCGAACTGGCACCCGGCCGGACCCGGATCGAGCTGAGCAACGTCGTCGAGGCGCCGAGCGACGCCGACCTCGGTCCGCTGCTGGACAGGCTCCGTCTGGAAGGCAAGGAACACCTCGACACGCTGCGTGACACGGCGGAACGGCGGGCCGAACTGGACGACCTCGTCGTGTCCTTCACCGACTCGCTGTTCGTCGCGGGTTCCGTCGAGGACGCCTACGACTATCTCTACCGGGCCGACCTGTGGCCCGAGCGCATCCCGCACGTGGTGGGACTCGCCTTGACCGAGGACGTGCCGAACATCCAGTTCTTCGACATGGACACCCAGGGCCCGGACGGCAGTACGCACTCCGTCCGCTCGGTGCGGATCTGCCGGCCGCCGCACCTGATCGTCTACAAGCAGATCACGTTGCCCACCATGCTGGACGCGCACACCGGCCACTGGCGGTTCACCGAGACGCGGGAAGGCGTCGTCGTCGAAGCCCGGCACACCAGCACGATCAAGCGCTCGGCGCTGTCGCAGTTCGGCGGCGCGACGACCATCGACGAGGCACGCCGGTACCTGCGGCGGCTGCTGAGCGGCCACAGCATGATCAACCTTCGCCTTGCCAAGACCTTCGCGGAGGAGCGCGCCGGTTTCTGAGCCGGGCACGCGTCGTCGAGTGAGCAGAGAACCGTCGAGTCAGGAGGAGCCATGGCCGAGGTGAAGCCCGCCAGGGGCGGGGGAATATGGGCAGCTGCCGATCTGCTGACGCCGATGGCCATTCGGGTGGCGGCGACGTTGCGGCTGGCCGACCACATCGCCGCGGGCACCCGGACGACCAAAGCGCTGGCCGCGGCCGTGCTCGCCGACCAGGACGTGCTGGGACGGCTGCTGGACCATCTGGTGAGCGCCGGTGTGCTGTCGCGCACCGGGACCGCCGGCTACGACCTGACGGACATGGGACGCCATCTGTGCGACGGGGAGCCCGAAGGGATGCGAGCGGTGCTCGACATCGAGGGTGCCCTCGGGCACGCGGAGCTGAGCCTCGTCCACCTGTTGCACACGGTGCGCACCGGCGAGCCGGCCTTCGCGCAGCAGTACGGCCTGACGTTCTGGGACGACCTGTCCGCCAACGACGGGCGCGCCGAGTCGTTCGACGCGTTGATGGGCGCCCGGCTGCGGGCGCACGCACCCGCCGTGGCCGCCGCCTACCCGTGGGGACAGCTGCGGCACCTCGTCGATGTCGGCGGTGGCGACGGCAGCATGCTGATCACCATCCTCCAGGACCACGGCGAGCTGCGCGGGACGGTCGTCGACCTGCCCGGCCCGGTGCGCCGGGCCGGGAAAGCGATCGCCGCGGCCGGTCTCGACCACCGGGCGGGCGCCGTGGCCGGCAGCTTCTTCGACGAGCTGCCGGCCGGAGCGGACGCCTATCTGCTGTCGAGCATCCTGCACAACTGGGACGACTCGGCGGCCGCTCGCATCATGCGGCGCTGCGCCGAGGCGGCGTCGACCACCGGACGGGTGCTCGTCGTCGACTACTTCACGGACCAGAGCATCATGACCGAAGGCGACCTCCGCATGCTCTGCTACTTCGGAGGCCGGCAGCACAGCCTCGAGCAGCTGGGCGAAATGGCCGGATCGGCCGGCTTCGAGATCACCTCGGTCACGCCGGCCGGCCGGCTCGCCGTCGTCGAACTGCGCGCGTCCCAGTAGGCGCAGCAAGGGAAGGGCATTGCCGTCGAAAGCGGTCCGCCGTCGGTGCGGTTACTGGACCGGGCCCGAGCCGTCGTCGGCGGTGTCCGCCAGGAACCGGGCCGTGATGCCGTCCAGGATGGTCGTCAGGCCGTTCTCGAACCGTTCGTCGCCTTCGCCGATCTCGGACACCTGGATCATCTTGCTCAGATACGGGAATTCACCGGTCGCGAGCATGGACATCAGATACGGCTGCATGTGCCGCCGCCAGGCGTCACGATCGACGCCGGAGCGCTGGGCGACCGCCCGCTCGGTCAGCTCGGCCTGCACGGTGCCGCTGACCCAGGAGTGGATCAGGTCGAGTACGGCCAGTGTCTCCTCCATGTCGAGGTCGCAGCCGGCCAGCAGGGCGAGATCGCGTTCCATGCCGCGCAGGAAGTTGGGGCCCATGACCGGGCGGGTGCCGAGCAGCGGAGCGAGCCAGGGGTGCCGCAGGAAGATCTGCCTGCGGCGGCGCGCCAAGGTCGTCAGGTCGGCGCGCACGTCACCGGTCGGCTCCTGCGGCTCGAAGCCGGTCGCCTGGTCGATCATCACCGCGTACAGGTCTTCCTTGGTGGGCAGGTACCGGTACGGGGTCATCGTGCCGGTGCCCAGTCGCTTGGCGATGTTCCGCACCGACGCGGCTTCGATGCCTTCGGCGTCCGCGATCTCGATCGCCACCTCGGCGATCTGTTCTCGACTGTACTGCGGAGCCGGACCTCGGGTGGATTTCTCCGCTCGCATCCAGATGACGGGTTTCGGTTTCGGCACGCCGACCATCGTACGCGCGTACCCTGGCCAGGCGCGTACGCCGCCCGAGGTTGGTCACGCGTGAAATCGCGTACGCCGTACTCGGTGGGGAGGTGTGTCGGTGAGGTGTGTCACCGCGGGACCGGACGTGCCGAGCCTCGGATCGGACAAGGGAGGACGACGATGGACGGACGGACGTTGCGGGGAGCACTGTTCCCGGTGTCGGAGGGACCGTCATGCGAGTGGTGATCATCGGGGGCGGCACCGTCGGGCTGTGCACCGCCGTCCTGCTCGCTCGGCACGGGGTTTCGGTCCAGGTACTGGAGCGCAGGACGCGGGTCAACGACCATCCGAGGGCGTTCGGCCTCACCGACAGATCGGCGGAGATCCTGCGCGAGGCCGGCCTCGCCATCGAGACGGAAGACCGCGCCAGGGGCCTGATGTCGGGGCCCAGCCTGGCCGAACTGAACACCGTCACCTCCCGGTTCGAGCCACCGGAGATCGGTCCGGCCAAGCTGGGCAGCTGCCCGCAGGACCGGATCGACCGGGCCGCGCTGGCACGGCTGCGGGAGCTGGGCGGTGAGGTGGACTTCGACAGCGAGGTGGTCGCGGTGGCCGACGGCGGTGTCACGACCGCGGACGGCAGGACCGTCACGGGGGATTACGTGATCGCCGCCGACGGCGGCCGCGGCCGGACCCGGGAACTACTGGGTATCGGCGTGACCGGCCCGGGGCGCATCGGCACCAACCACATGCTCAACGTGTTGTTCCGCGCCGAACTGCCGACCCCGCCGCTCTCCATGACGTTCCTGCGCAACGACCGGGCGTCCGGCACCCTGTTGAAGGTCGACACGGACCGCTGGCTCTTCCTCATCCCGAACGGCGATCCGAGCGCCCCCGCCGAGCGGATCCAGCAGCAGATCAGGGACGCCACCGGAGTCAGTGGCATCGAGCCGGAGATCATCAGCCTGCTGCCCTGGGCGCCCAGGGCACAGGTGGCCGACAGGTTCCGGCAGGGAAACGTCTTCCTCGTCGGTGACGCGGCACACGTGGTGCCGCCGGTCGGCGGTCAGGGACTGAACATGGGGATCGCCGACGCCCACAACCTGGCGTGGAAACTGGCCGCGGGGGGTGACACCCTGCTCGACACCTACGAGGTCGAGCGCCGGGCCGTCGCGCTGTTCACCATGGAACAGATCGTGCTCCGTACCCAGAACCGGGACCTGCACTGGGACCACGGTCCGAGCCGGGCCGCCGACCGCGCGGCCGTCGGCATGGCGGACATCATGATCCCCGTGATCGGGTACCGGTACGCATCGCGCGCGGTGGTCGACCCGGAACCGTTGGCGGACTTGCAGCATCTCAGGCTGGACGGCGCGCCGGGCAGCCGTCTGCCCCATCGGTGGCTGCCGGACGGACGGTCCACCGTGGACCTGGTGGACGGCTTCACGCTGCTCACCGGGACCGCGGCCGGTCACTGGCTGGACGCCGCGCGGAAACTGGGGATCACGGCCCACGCGGTCGAGGGGTGGGCCGAGGCGGCCCACATCAAGGAGGACGGCGCCGTGCTCGTCCGTCCGGACGGCTTCGTCGGCTTCCGCGCGGTCACCCGCGAGGCCGTGGCGAGCAGCGAACAGCGGCTGCGGGACGCTCTCGACCAGATCCTGGGCCGGCGGTAGCGGAGCCGGCGCCGGACAGCGGAAGCCGGCGCGGCGCGCCCCTCGGTCGAACCGGACGCGAATCCACCTCGAACCGGTGCCGCGAAGATCGGCGCAGCGTCTCTCGCCCCGCACCTCGCGAAGACACCTCGCGAAGCCGACGGACACCGTCACCGCGGCGGGGGGACGGGACGCTCACCGAAGCGGAGGAGGCGCATGGTGGACTTCGGCGACGATCCCTATCCCGAGTACGCGTGCCTGCGTGCGAAAGAGCCGGTCCGGCACGTCCTGGAGGGCGAAGGTCTGTACGGCGTGCTGGTGACCCGGGACGAGGACGTGCGCATGCTGCTGTCCGATCCCCGGATGAGCAAGGACCCGCGCACCGCACCGGCCGACTGGCAGGAGGCGGGCCGGGGACGGCCGCTGGAGGACCGGACGGGGCTCGGGACACATCTGCTGACCACGGACGGGGCCGAACACGCGCGGCTGCGCCGGCTGGTCTCGACCGCGTTCACCGCCCGCCGGATCGAGGGCCTGCGTGGCCAGGTGCAGCGGATCACGGACGGACTGCTGGACGAGATCGTGCCGCGCGGCCGGGTCGACCTGGTCACCGAGTTCGGGTTCCCGTTGGCGATCACGGTGATCTGCGAGCTGCTGGGAGTGCCGGCGGCGGACCAGGAGGTGTTCCTCCGCTGGACCAGGGATTTCCGCCGGTGGACGAACAAGACCGCCGCCGACCCCGGCGGCGAGGAAGGCGCGCGGCCGGTCGGGCTGCGCGACCTCCTCGGATATCTGACCGAGCTGGTCGCGAGGCGCCGCCGTGAGCCGGCCGACGGTCTGGTCGACGCCCTGATCGCGGCCCGGGACGCCGGCGACAGGCTGGACGAGACAGAGCTGCTGTCCATGCTGTCCCTGCTGCTGGTCGGGGGGTTCGAGACGACGGTCAATCTGATCGGCAACGGCATCCTCACGCTGCTGCGCCACCCCGGCCAACTGGCGCTGCTGCGGGAGCGGCCGGAGCTGCTGGACTCGGCGCTGGAGGAGATGATCCGGTATGACGGATCGTTCGAGACGGCGACGTGGCGCTTCCCGCTGGAACCCATCGAGATCGCCGGCACCCGCATCGAGAAGGGCTACCCGGTGCTCCTGTCACTGGCGTCGGCCAACCGGGATCCGGCGCGGTTCACGGCACCGGACCGATTCGATGTCACCCGCGCCGAGAACGGACACGTGGGGTTCGGACGCGGTGCGCACTTCTGCCTCGGGGCTCCGCTGGCCAGGCTGGAGACCCGGATCGCCTTCGAGGCGCTGCTGCGCAGGCTGCCCGGTCTCGCCCTGGCGGTACCGGTCGAGCAGTTGCGGTGGATGCGGAGCCTCACGATCCGCGGCCTGGAAGCGCTGCCGGTCACGTTCGACGCGTGCCCGCCACATCAGTGAAGGGAATGACATGCCAAACGCTGTGTTCACGGTGCGGGCGGTGAGGTCACGATGAAGCGCCGGGTAGTCATCACCGGCCTCGGCGTGCGCGCCCCCGGGAGCAGGAACGCCAAGGAGTTCTGGGAGCTGATCTCGTCCGGCACCTCCGCCGTCCGCGCCATCACGCTGTTCGACGCGTCGGGATTCCGCTCCCGGATCGCGGGCGAGTGCGACTTCGACCCGGTGGCGGAGGGCTTCTCCGCGCAGGAGATCCGGCGGTTGGACCGGGGCGCGCAACTCGCTGTCGCGGCGGCCAGGGAAGCGGTCGCGGACGCCGGCCTGGACATGGACCGGATCGACCCGCATCGCACCGGGACCAGTGTCGGCAGCGCCATCGGTGGCACGATGAGTGTGGCCCAGGAGTACGGGGTGCTGTCCGACAACGGCCGCAAGTGGCTCCTCGACCACGAGTACGCGGTGCCGCACATGTACAACTACCTGATCCCGACGTCCCTGGCCGCCGAGGTGGCCTGGGAGATCGGTGCGGAAGGCCCCGTGGCGCTGGTGTCCACGGGGTGCACCGCGGGCATCGAGTCGGTGTCCCACGCGGCGCAGCTCATTCGCGAGGGCGCTGCCGACGTGATGCTGGCCGGCGCCTCGGACGCGCCCATCTCACCGATCTGTGTCGCGTCCTTCGACGCGGTCAAGGCGACGACGCCCCGCAACGACCAGCCGGCCACCGCGTCCCGCCCGTTCGACCGCACCCGCAACGGGTTCGTGCTCGCGGAAGGCAGTGCGATGCTGGTGCTGGAGGAGCTGGACCACGCCAGAGAGCGGGGCGCGCACGTCTACGCGGAGATCGGCGGGTGGGACGTGCGCGCGAACGCGTTCCACATGACCGGGCTGCGGGCCGAGGGTCCGGAGTTGGCGAAGGCCATCGAGGTGGCGCTGCGCATGGCCGAGCGGACCCCCGAGCAGGTGGACTACGTGAACGCGCACGGCTCCGGCACCGACCAGAACGACCGGCACGAGACCGACGCGTTCAAGCGGAGTCTGGGTGAGCACGCGTACCGGACGCCGGTGAGTTCGATCAAGTCGATGATCGGCCACTCGTTGGGCTCGGTCGGCTCGGTCGAGATCGCGGCGTGTGCGCTGGCCATCGAGAACGGGGTGATTCCGCCGACGGCCAACCTGCGGGAACCGGACCCGGAGCTGGACCTCGACTACGTGCCGCTGACGGCGCGGCCCGCTCAGCTGCGCACGGTGCTGAAGGTCGGCAGCGGGTTCGGCGGTTTCCAGAGCGCCATGGTGCTGACCGAAGGGGAGCGCTGATGGGTACCGCGGTCGCGGGCCGGGAACACCGCACGGCGTCCAGGCTCCGCCGTGCGGTGATCACCGGTATCGGCGCGGTCGCGCCGAACGGGTTCGACACCGACGCGTACTGGGACGCCGTACTGCACGGGCGATGCGGCATCGACCGGATCACCCGGTTCGATCCGGCGCGGTACCCGGTCAAGCTGGCGGGCGAGGTGCCCGACTACGACGTCCGCCGGCACGTCCCCGGCCGGCTGGTGCCGCAGACCGATCAGGCGACCCGGCTGGCGCTGATCGCGATGGACGCCGCGGTCGGCGACTCCGGACTCGAACTGGCCGCCCTGCCGGGTGACCGGATCGGTGTCGTCACCGGCATCTCCGTCGGCGGACTCGAGTACAGCCAGCGCGAGTTGGAGAAGCTGTGGCGCCTCGGCAGTGATCATGTGAGTGCGTACCTGTCGTTCTCCTGGTTCTACGCGGTGAATACGGGGCAGATCTCGATCCGGCACGGGGTGTACGGTCCCGGCGGGGTCCTGACCGGGCAGACGAGCGGGCTGGACGCCATCGCGCAGGCCCGCAGGTTCGTCACCGACGGTCTGCCGGTGGTGCTGTGCGGTGCCGTGGACAGCGCGATGTGCCCGCTCGGCTGGGTGATCGAGCTGGCCGCCGGCCGGATGAGCACGGTGGCCGACCGGACCCGGGCCTATCTGCCGTTCGACACCGCCGCGTCCGGCTACCTGCTCGGTGAGGGCGGCGCGATGTTCACCGTCGAGGACGCGGAACACGCACGTGAGCGAGGGGTCCGGCCGTACGGCGAGATCGCCGGGTACGCCACGGCCTTCGACCCGCGGCCGGGTTCGGCACGGGAGCCCGGGCTGCGCCGGGCGATCGAGTCCGCGCTCTCGGATGCCGGCGTGACGCCGGGCGAAGTGGACGTGGTGTTCGCGGACGCGGCCGGCGTGGCGGAGCTGGACCGCGCCGAAGCCACCGCCCTCACCCACGTGTTCGGTCCGCGGGGGGTTCCGGTGACCGCTCCCAAGACGATGACCGGCCGGCTCTACTCCGGTGGCCCGGCGCTCGACGTGGCGACCGTGTCGTTGAGCATGCGGCACAACATCATCCCGCCCATGATCAACGTGACCGACCCGGTCCGGTCCGATCAGCTCGACCTGGTGCGGGACCGGCCGCGGGAGACCACCGTGTCCACCGCTTTGCTGCTGGCCCGCGGTGAAGGCGTCAACTCCGCGATGGTGCTGACGGCGATGTGACCGGCGCCTGACGGACCATTCGCGGACCTGCGTCGTTACCGGCTCGCTGCCGCCTGACCGCGGCAGCGAGCCGCCGCGTTTTCCTGCCGCACGTCCCGCACCCGCCCTTCCCGTGCGTGGCGGCCCGCTGGTCGCACTCCCCCGTGCCGCTCGCCGCGACGTTACTGCGGACACCGTACGATGTTTGATAGCCTAAATGTGTGATGCCCGAAACAGTCACGCCGGGCGCCGTCGTGGCCGCCCTGGCGAAGATCGTCGAACACGCCTTGCTGCGCGTGGAGTTGACGCTGCCGCAGTACCGGATGCTGTCCGTGCTGACCCGGCCGGATCCGCCGACGGCATCGCGGGTGGCGTCGATGCTGTCCGTGACACCGGCGACGGTCACCGCGGTCGTGGACGGCCTGGTGGCCGGCAAGTACGTGCGGCGGGAGCCCGATCCGGACGACCGGCGCAAGGCCACGCTCGTGGTCACCGGCTCCGGCCGGCATCTGCTCACCACCGCCGACCAGGAGATCAGCCGGAAGCTGGCCGAGGTGGCCGCGTTCCTCGACGAGGAGCGGGCCGAGCGGGCGATGGCCGCGCTGGCGCTGTGGCATGAGGCGATGAAGAGCGAGAAACAAGGCGAGTGGATCGTCCACGAGGGCGCAGAGAAGGGAAGGACCAGGTGAGCGAGACGTATCCGCCGCCGAGCGCGGCCATCGACCCCGATTCGAGCCGTTCCTGGTTACGGCGGGCCTGGCCGCTGGTCCGGGCGCACCGGTGGATGTTCGGCACGGCGCTGGTGTCGTCCGGGATCAGCCTGCTGGTGTCCGTCCAGGTACCGAAACTGATCCAGGACGCGGTGGACAACTCGATCGTGTCGGACCGGGTGCCGCTGTCGCACTACCTGTGGTGGCTGCTCGCGCTGACGGTGGTCATGCTGGTCGTCGGCTTCCTGTCCCGGCAGTTGCTGTTCCGCACCGCGGCCAAGATCGAGTACGACTTGCGCAACATCACGTACGGGCACCTGACCGCCATGTCGTTCCCGTTCTACGACCGGGTGCAGACCGGGCAGTTGCTCTCCCGCGCCAACTCCGACATCCGCGCGGTGCAGATGTATCTGGCGTTCGCGCCGTACCTGCTGGTGCAGTGCAGCATCTCGCTGGTGGCGTTCGGGTACATGCTGGCGATCAACGTGCCGCTGGCCGTTCTGGCCATGCTGCCGATGCCACTGCTGTACGTGACCAGCCGGCGCATGCAGCGCTCCTTGTTCCCGGTGTCGTGGCTGATCCAGTCCCGGCTGGCCGAAGTCGCGACCGTGGTGGACGAGAACGTCAACGGCGTGCGCGTGGTCAAGTCGTTCGCGGCCGAACGCAGGCAGCTGTCCCTGCTTCAGAAGGCCGCGGCAAACGTCCGCTGGGCCAATGTGAAGGACGCGGACCTGCGCGCACGGTACACACCGGCGGTGCAGAACCTGCCCCGTGTCGGCATGGCGATCGTGCTGCTGTACGGCGGCCACCTCGTCATCCAGGGGCGGCTGGGCGTCGGCGCGATCCTGGCCTTCAACGCGTATCTGCTGATGCTCCAGGTGCCGTTCCAGGTGATCGGCAACCTGATCACGCTGGGGCAGCGGTCCTCGGCCGCGGCCAAGCGGCTGTACCAGATCCTGGACGAGCAGCCGGAGATCGTGGACACCGCGCAGGCACGGGAGATCACCGGGGCGCGCGGTGACGTCCGGTTCGAGGACGTCACCTTCGGCTACGGCGACGGCCCCGACGTGCTGCACGGGCTGTCGCTGAGGTTGGGCGGCGGCGAGACGGTGGCGCTGGTCGGCCGGTCCGGCAGCGGCAAGTCCACCGTGGCCAGGCTGCTGCCGCGGTTCTACGACGTGCGGGGCGGTTCCGTCACCGTGGACGGACACGACGTGCGGGACCTGACCCTGCACAGCCTGCGGGACACCGTCGGCATCGTGCTGGACGAGCCGTTCCTGTTCTCGGCGTCGGTCCGCGACAACATCGCCTACGGACGGCCGGACGCGGACATCACCGACATCGAGCGGGTGGCCCGGCTGGCCGGGGCACATGAGTTCATCACCGAGCTGTCCGAGGGTTACGACACCGTCATCGGCGAACGCGGCTACACACTGTCCGGCGGGCAGCGGCAGCGCATCGCCATCGCCCGGACGCTGCTGGTCAATCCGCCGGTGCTGGTGCTCGACGACGCCACCAGTGCCATCGACGTCCAGGTGGAGCAGGAGATCCACGCCGGGCTGCGGGCCCTGTTCGCCGGCCGGACGACGCTGATCGTCGCACACCGGCCGTCCACGATCAGCCTGGCCGACCGCGTGGTGCTGCTGGACGGCGGACGGATCGTCGCCGACGGCACCCACACGGAACTGCTGGCGAGCACACCGCTGTACGCGGAAGTGCTGGCCCAGGCGGACGAGAGCATCGAGGAACTGGGAGGTGTGGCGCGATGACGGTCACCGGAGGTGGTGGCGGCGCGGCGTTCAACGGCGGCGGCCGGGCCACCGCGTCGGCCCACCCGTTCGCCGGCGTTCCGCCCGAGATGCGGGCGAGCGTCGACAAGCTGCTGAAGACCGAGCCGGACCACGCCGAGCTCGACGTCGTCTTCGAGCACTCCCGGCCCGATCCGGACGGCGCCAGGCTGAATCTGCGCCGGCTGGTCCGGCCGTACTGGCCGATGGCGCTGCTGGCCGGCGTGTTCGTGGGCGCCGAGGCGCTGATGTTGCAGGCCGGGCCGAAGCTGACCCAGATCGGCATCGACGACGGCGTCATGGGCAAGGACACCGGCACGTTGGCGCTGGTCGCGGGCCTGTACCTGGTCAGTCTGGTGGTCACCGGTCTGGCCCAGGCGGCGCGGGTCAAGGTGACCGGGCGGATCGCCGCGTCGGTGATGAACGACCTGCGGGTCCGGGTCTTCACCCAGTTGCAGCGGCTGTCGCTGAACTTCTACACCGGTGAGAAGACCGGCGTGATCATGACCCGGATGACCGGCGACATCGAGAACCTCCAGGCGCTGCTCCAGGAGGGCCTGGTGCAGCTGGCCGTCCAGGGCCTGACCATCGTCATCGTCACCGTCATCCTGTTCACCTACGACGTGCAGCTGGCGCTCATCACCATCGTGCTGGTGGTGCCCGTCCTGACCGTGCTGTCCCTGTGGTTCCGCCGGGCGTCCGGCAAGGGTTACCTGCGGGTGCGGGACACCGTCGCCGATGTGGTCGCCGACCTTTCCGAGAGCCTTCAGGGGGTGCGCATCGTCACCGCGCACAACCGGCAGCGGCGCAACACCGAACACCACCGGCAGGTCACCGGCAAGTACTACGACGCCAACGTGCGCACCGGCCGGATCAACTCGATCTACACGCCCAGCACCCAGGTCCTCGGCGTCGCCGGCCAGCTGGCGCTGCTCGCCATCGGCGCCGGCATGGTCGCCGACGGGGACCTGACGATCGGCGAGCTGGTGGCGTTCCTGCTCTACCTGGGCACCTTCTTCCAGCCCATCCAGCAGCTGGTGCAGATGTACAACACCTACCAGCAGGGCCAGTCGTCGATCGTGAAGCTGAGGGAGCTGTTGAGCACCCGGCCGGAGGTCGAGGAGAAGCCGGGGGCCGTCGATCTGCCGAAGATCGAGGGCGAGATCGTCTTCGACGACGTGACGTTCGGCTATCTTCCCGGCCGGCCGGTGATCGCCGGCGTGTCGCTGCACATCCCGGCCGGTGAGACCGTGGCGTTCGTCGGTCCGACCGGCGCCGGCAAGTCCACCCTCGCCAAACTGGTCAGCCGGTTCTACGACCCGACCGCCGGCCGGATCCTCATCGACGGCCGGGACCTGCGGGAGGTACGGATCGAGTCCCTGCGCCGGCAGCTCGGCGTCGTGCCGCAGGAACCCTTCCTGTTCGCCGGGCCGCTCCGGGACAACATCCGGTTCGCCGCCCCGGATGTCTCCGACGACCAGGTCGGGGAGGCGTTGCGGGCGGTCGGTCTGGTGGACGTGGTCGAGCGGCTGCCCGCCGGTCTCGACACCGTCGTCCAGGAACGCGGCCAGTCCCTGTCCTCCGGCGAACGGCAACTAGTCGCCCTGGCCAGGGCTTTCCTGGCCCAGCCCCGGGTGCTGGTGCTGGACGAGGCCACGTCCAATCTGGACCTCCAGTCCGAGGCCAAGATCGAGGCCGCGCTGGACGTGCTGCTGGAAGGCCGCACCGCGATCCTGATCGCGCACCGGCTCTCCACCGCCATGAAGGCCGACCGCATCGTCGTCGTCGACGAGGGCCGGATCGTCGAGGTCGGCTCGCACGACCAGCTCGTCACCGCCGGCGGCAAGTACAGCCAGATGTACGCCACCTGGACCAGCCAGACCGCCGAGGTCCACTGAGTCACCTCGCGGGTCCCGCTTCCGGACACGGGGCGGGACCCGCGGGCCGCTTGGCACGTACCCTCTCAGCCGGACGTGTCCGAGGGGATCAACTCGGTTCCGGCCAGGGCAGGTCGGTCTCGACCGGGGTGTCGTACCGGACGCCGGGCACGTCGAAGCCGTACAGGGCACGGGACTGGCCGCGGAACCACTCGACGTCGGCCAACTCGGTGACGGTCTCGGGGGTGAGCGACCGCCAGCGTTCGGTCACGGCGGCCTGGACCGGCTCGGACAGCTCCCAGCGGTCGAGCCGGATGCGGCCGGACTCGTCGAGGTCGGGCCGGTCCGCGGTGAGCTGGTCCCAGAGCTGGACCGACTGCTGGACGGGGGACGGAAAGCGGTCGCCCAGGACGCCGCGCAGCAGGCCGGCGTAGAGCGGGATGCCGGGGGTGCCGGTCAGCGCCTGGCTGACGGCGGCCCCGTTCACCGAGGTGTACGCGCGGCCGCCCACCGCGGCCAACCGCCTGTTCAGGGCGTTCGCGGTGTTCTCCAGGTCCACCTTGGCCGCGCCGATCGTGCCCTTGCGATAGATCGCCGAGGTCAACGGCGAGCCGATGTAGCTGAGGGCGACCGTGCGGAAACCCTCGCGCAGCAAGCCGCGGCCGGCCAGCGCGGTGATCCAGCGGGACCAGTCCTCGCCGCCCATGACACGCACGGTCGCGGCGGTCTCGGCGCTGGTTGCCGGAGCCAGGACGGCCTCGCGCAGCAGCGCGGCGCCGTCGTCGGCGAACTCCAGGTTCCAGGTGGAGTACGGCGCGCCGAGCGGTTTGATCACCGACCGGTGGGTGACGCCGCTCCGAGGATCGGTGCGCCGGGGCGCGGCCACGCTGTACATCAGGTAGTCCACACCGCCGAACCGTTTGGCCAGCAGGTCCAGCGTCTCGGTCTTGGTGGTGTCCGCGAACGCGTCGGCGTTGCGGAACGAGAAGTCCGACCCCGACTCGCGGGCGATCGCCGCGGTGGCGATGGTGCGGTACCACCCGGCCGTCGCGCTGCGGTGTCCGGCCGGTCGCTCCAGGCTGATGCCCACGCCGTCGATGCCGTACCGCATCAGGCCCGCGATCGTGATCGCCAGACCGTAGCCCCCGCTGGCGCCGATCACCAGGGCCGTCGGGCGCCGCCGCGGCGGCCGCTCGGGCACCGGTACTTCGGCCCGGGTCAGCGCGACGCTGCGAAAGCAACCGGCCGGATGCGAGTCGAGCAGCAGATACCCATGTCCCGTCGGGCTAACGACTCGCTCGGACATCGGCACCTCCGGTCAGCCGTCCACCACGAGCTGTCAGGGGTCGCATCCGCGTCTCCTCGGGTGTTGAGGTTCCTGCCGCGTCAGTTGTCGAGCAGTGACTGCTTGAGGTGCCGGGCCAGATCGCTCGGTGTCGACTGGTGGGACACCGATGACGGATCCAGGTGCAGACCGGTCGCCGACTTCAGGCGGTTCCGCAGGGTCAGCATGGACAGCGAGTCGAACCCGAGCTCGCTGAAGATCTGGTTCGGCTGCACGACGTCCGTCGAGTCGAGCCCGAGTATCGCCGAGATATGTGTGCAGACCAGACCGGACAGCAGGTCGTCCTGGTCGGCTTCCACCATCGCCGCGAACCGTTGCCGCAACGACGTCGTCGAGACAGCGCCTCGACCCACGGTGCGTTTGCCGGTGGTCCTGACCAGTGCTCTGAACACCGGTGGAAGCGGCTTGCCGGTCCTGGCCCGCCTGGCCAGCTCGGCCAGATCCAGCCGGGCCGGGATCAGCACGGGTTCGCTCGCGCGAGAGGCGACGTCGAACAGCGCGACGGCCTCCGACGTCCCCAGTACGCCGAGTCCCGCTATCCGGGTACTGGTCGGTTCGTCGCCCGGCGCCCAGGGCCCCCAGGCCAGCGAGACCGCCGGAGCGCCCTGTGCCCGGCGCCGTCGGGCGACCGCGTCCAGCGCGACCGCCGTCGCGGCGTCGACAGCGCTGCCGCCGCCCACGGTCTCCGCGAACGACGAGCACAGGACCAGGGTGGCGGCGCCGGCCACCCGTTCGAGGTTCGTCGCGGCCGTGACCCTCGCGCGGACCGCCTCGGCGAGCGCGTCCGGTGTCGGCGAGGCCGCCTGATCGTTCGGCGGCGCCTCCGGTATGTGGACGATCATGCTCAGCGGCTGCTCTGCGGAGAGCCCGTCGATCAGCTCGCGCAGCGCCGCGGAGTTCTCCGGGTCGCATGCCGCGGTGGTGACGGTGGCGTCCGGCGCGGGGGCTTCTGCGCCGGTGAGTACGACCCGGTGTGCGCCAGGGCCGGAACCCAGGTGCCGGGCCAGTCGTTCGCCGAACGCCGTGCTTCCCCCCGTGACCAGTATCGTGCTCGGGGAGTCGTCGCACCGCTCCGGGGCACTGGCCGGCTTGACCGGTGCGAGCCGCGGAACCCTGACTTTCCCCCCGCGCAGAGCCAGGTGCGGCTCGCCGATTGTCACGGCCCTCGGCAGTGCCCGCCACGACTCATGGTCGGCGTCCACGTCGACGAGCACGAACCTGCCGGGGTTCTCCGCCTGTGCGGACCGGAGCAGCCCGGAGACCGCGGCGCCCGCGAGGTCGACGGCGGCGGCACTGAACGCGGGGGCCGCGGAGGTGGTCAGGAACACCGCGGTCGCGGAGGCGAGCGCCTCGGTCCCCAGGAAGTCCTGCAACTGGTGCCACGCCTCCCTCGTGGCGGCGGCAGCCTCCCCGCCCGCCGCCACGGTGAAGACCAGGTAGTCCGGCGCCGCCTCGCCGGCTTCGGTCAGGGCACCGAGTTCCGGGTACGCCCGGGTGGGCACACCGGCGGCTGTCAGTCCCGCACCGGCCAGTAGCGTGTCCGCGCCCACGACGGCCCAGTCGGCCTTGCGTGGCAAGGACTTCGTGGCGATGTGGTCGACCCACTCCTCTCGGTACAGCGCGTGCAGTTGCGCGGCCTTCGCCGCCTGCAACTGCCCCGCGGTGATCGAGGTGGTGCCGACTCCACCGACCTCGGCGACCGGGTCGCCCACGTCGTCGGCCAGCAGGATCGACACCGACCCGGCGCGGTTCGGGCTGATCCGCACCCGCAGGACGGTCGCGCCGATGCCGTGCACGGCGACACCGCGCCAGGTCGTCGCCAGGCCGAGGCCATCCCCGCGAGCGGCGTGGAGTGTGGCGTCGAGCAGGGCGGGGTGGAGGTTGTAGGTGTCGGGGTCGGTGGGGAGGCTGACCTCGGCGTAGAGGTGGTCGTTGTGCTGCCACATCTTCCGCAAGCCCTGGAATGCGGGGCCGTAGTGGTATCCATGGGCGGCGAGACCGTCGTAGGAGACTTCGAGAGGCTGCGCGCCGGCGGGCGGCCAGTTGGTCAGGTCCCAGTCTGCGGACGGTGTGCCGGACTCGAGGATGCCGGTGGCGTGGCACGTCCAGGACGCGCCGGTGCCGGTGTCGGGGCGGGCATCGACCCGGATCGGCCGCGCCCCCTCACCACCGTCACCGGTGGGCTCACCGACCTCGACGCGGAGCCGCAGGGCACCGCGCTCCGGCAGCAGAAGCGGTGCCCGCACGGTCAGTTCACGGACAGTCCCGCAGCCGGCCTGGTCAGCGGCGTGCAGCGCCAGTTCCACGAAAGCGGCACCGGGCAGCACCGTGATGCCGGCCACCTTGTGGTCGGCCAGCCAGGGATGCGTGTCCAGGGAGATCCGGCCGGTCAGGACCGTACTCGCCGCCCCCTCGATGACCGCACCGAGCAGCGGATGATCAGCCGCCGTGAGCCCCGCACCGCTGACATCACTGCGTCCGGTGCCGGGCTTGAGCCAGTACCGCTCCCGCTGGAACGGATAACCGGGCAGCTTGACATGGCGACCACCGTGCTGGTGCGCGCGGACGGCACCGGCGGTGAAAGCGTGCGCGGCAGCGAGCAGGAAACCGGCCAGGCCACCGCCGTCCCGCCGCAACGTCCCGAAGTTCGTGGCCGCCACACCCTCGGCGTCGATGGTCTCCTGAACGCCGGTGACCAGAACGGGATGGGGACTGCACTCGACGAACGTGTCGTGACCATCGGCCAGCAGCAGCCGCGTGGTGGCCTCGAACTCCACCGGACTGCGCAGATTACGGAACCAGTAACCGGCATCCAGTGCGGTGGTGTCGATCCGTTCCGCCGTCACGGTCGAGTAGAAGTGGATGTCACTGGGCCGCGGACTGACCGACGCCAGCAACTCCACCAACTGCTCGCCGATCTGCTCGACATGCGGAGAATGCGAAGCATAATCGACCGGAATCCGCCGGGTGCGGAAACCATCGGCCTCGAAAACGGCCTGCACCTCATCGAGAGCTTTCGCACCACCGGAGACCACGGTGGCCCTGGGCCCGTTGATCGCGGCGACGGTGACTTCGCCGTGCCACTGGTCGAGGCGGGCCCGCACCTGGTCGGCCGGCAGCGCGACGGACACCATCCCGCCCTGCCCGGCCAGCGCACGAATCGCCTGACTCCGCAACGTCACCACCCGGACAGCGTCCTGCAGCGACAACGCCCCCGCGACACACGCCGCAGCGATCTCCCCCTGCGAATGCCCCACCACCGCCGACGGACGCAGACCATACGACTCCCACAACGCCGCCAACGACACCATCACCGCGAACAACGCCGGCTGCACCACATCCACCCGCGCCAACAGACGAGCACCCTCATCCGTCAGCAGAACCTCCCGCAAATCCCACTCCACATGCGCGGACATGGCACGGGCGCACTCATCCAGACGATCCCGGAACACCGCAGCCGACCCATACAGATCACGGGCCATCGCATCCCACTGCGACCCCTGCCCCGGAAACACCAGCACCACCTTGCCCACACCAGCGGTCCCGGTCACCACATCATCCGACGGAACACCCCCGGCAAGAGAGACCAGCCCCGCACACAACCGCTCACGACTGGCACCCACCACCACCGCGCGGTGCTCGAACGCCGTACGCGCCGCCAACGTCGCGGCGACATCCACCACCGGCACATCGGAACCGGCAGCCGCCGCGATCCGCCGCGCGTACGCCCGCAGTGCTTCCTCGGACCGCGCCGACAGTGCCCAGCCCACCGGACCGTCGTCCACCGAAGGCGACTGCGGCTCTTCGGCCGGTGGTGCCTGTTCCAGGATTACGTGGGCGTTGGTGCCACTGATACCGAACGACGACACCCCCGCCCGCCGCGGCCGCCCCGTAACAGGCCACTCCCGCGCCTCGGTGAGCAACCGCACCCCACCACCACTCCAGTCCACATGCGGCGTCGGCTCATCCACATGCAACGTCGCAGGCAGCACACCACGCCGCAACGCCTCCACCATCTTGATGACACCACCCACCCCCGCCGCCGCCATCGTGTGCCCAATATTCGACTTCACCGACCCCAACCACAACGGCCAACCCCGCCCACGCCCACACCCATACGACGCCAGCAACGCCTGCGCCTCAATCGGATCCCCCAACCTCGTCCCCGTCCCATGCCCCTCAACCGCATCAACCTCCACCCCCGACAACCCCGCACTCGCCAACGCCTGACCAATCACCCGCTGCTGCGACGGACCATTCGGAGCAGTCAACCCATTCGACGCACCATCCTGATTCACCGCCGAACCCCGCACCACCGCCAACACCCGATGCCCCCGCGCACGCGCCACCGACAACCGCTCAAGCACCACCACCCCCGCACCCTCACCCCACCCAGTACCATCAGCCGACGCCCCAAAAGCCTTGCACCGCCCATCCGGCGACAACCCACGCTGCCGCGAAAACTCCACCAAAATCCCCGGCGACGACATCACCGTCACCCCACCCGCCAACGCCAGCCCACACTCCCCACCACGCACCGCATGCACCGCCTGATGCAACGCCACCAACGACGACGAACACGCCGTGTCCACCGTCACCGCCGCCCCCTCCAAACCCAGGAAATACGCCACCCGACCAGACAGCACACTCCCACTCGAACCCGTCAGCAGATACCCGTCCACCCCACCATGCGGCGCATCCAACCGCGGACCATAATCACCAGCCATCGCCCCGACGAACACCCCCGTGTCACTCCCCCGCAACGACCCCGGCTCAATCCCCGCATCCTCCAACGACTCCCACACCGTCTCCAACAACAACCGCTGCTGCGGATCCATCGCCAACGCCTCCCGCGGCGAAATCCCGAAAAACCCCGCATCAAAACCCGCCACATCATCAAGGAAATAGCCCTTGTTGACGTAGCTCTTGCCGGTGCGCCTCGGGTCGGCGTCGAACAGGTTGCCCAAGTCCCAGCCCCGGTCCCGTGGCAGCCCACCTATGACATCCCGGCCCGACAAGGTCAGGTCCCACAGGTCGCCCGGTGACCGGACACCGCCGGGATACCGGCAGCCCATGCCGACGATCGCGACCAGGTCGTCGTCTCCCGCTGAGACGGGTGCCGCCGGAGTGGCGACGTGGGCGGTCTCGCCCAGCAGCTGCGCGCGCAACAGGGTGACGAGGGCGGACGGGGTCGGGTGGTCGAACACCACGGTGGACGGCAATCGCAGTCCGGTGACGTCGTTCAGCCGGTTCCGGAGTTCCATCCCGGACAGCGAGTCGACGCCGAGTTCCCTGAACGCGACGTCCGGTTGCACGGATCCGGCGCCGGCATGGCCGAGTACGGTGGCGGTGTGCGAGCGCACCAGCTCGAGCAGCTCGCGGTCGACGTCCTCGGCCGGGCGGCCGGCCAGCCGGCCGGCGAACGTCGAGCCGACCGCTGTGGCCGTGCCGGCCGCGCGGCGCGCCCGGACCAGACCACGGAACACCTCGGGCAGTCCCGTCTCCTTCGCCCGCAGGCGCAGCCGGTCCAGGTCGAGCGCGGCCGGGATCGCGGTGACCTCACCGGCGGCGAACGCCGCGTCGAACAGCGCGACGCCTTCGTCCGACGGCAGCGGTTTCAACCCGGTGCGTGCTATCCGAGCGATGTCCGCGTCGTCCAGGTCACCGGTCAGCTCGCTGCGCTCGCCCCAGAAACCCCACGCGAGCGAGGTGGCCGGCAACCCGGTGGCGCGGCGGTGCTGGGCGAGCGCGTCGAGGAAGGTGTTCGCGGCGGCGTAGTTTCCCTGGCCCGCGTTGCCGATCGTGCCCATGATCGAGGAGAACAGCACGAACGCGGAAAGCCCGAGGTCGCTGGTCAGGTCGTGCAGGTTCCACGCCGCGTCCAGCTTCGGCCGCAGTACCGCGTCGAGTTTTTCCGGCGTCATCCCGGAGATCAGCCCGTCCTCCAGGATGCCTGCCGCGTGCACCACACCGGTGAGGGGCCGGTCGGCCGGTATCCGTGCGATCAACGCGGAGAGCGCGATCCGGTCGGCGGCGTCGCACGCGGCGACCGACACCTCGGCGCCCAGCCCGGACAGTTCGGCGACCAGGTCCGCGGCTCCTGGACTGGCTGCTCCGTGCCGGGAGACCAGCACCAGGTTCCGCACCCCGTGCTTCGCGACCAGGTGGGTGGCGATCAGTCTGCCGAGGGTGCCGCTGCCGCCGGTGATCAGCACGGTGCCGTCGACGTCCCATGAGGGCGGCATGGTCAGGACGTTCCGGCCGGTGTTCCCGCCCTGGCTGAGGAAACGGAACGCCTCGGGTGCCTCGCGGATGTCCCAGGCTCGGATCGGCGACGGGCGCGGCGCGTCCGAGGCACACCGCGACGCCGCTTCGGCGATCATCGACTGGTATCGGTCCGGGTCCTCCGGTGCCCCGGCGGCTTCGGCGGCCCTTCCGATGTCGAGGGGGATCACGGCAGCCTGCTCGAACGTCAGGTTCGACGGGATACGTGTCACCCATCGGTGGTCGGCCGTCGCGGTGGACGCGAACGCGCCGGACAGCATGCCCAGTACCCGGTCACCGGGTCGTACCGCGGTCACCTCCGAGCCGACTTCGAGGACCACACCGGCTCCCGCGCCCACGTTCGCGTCGGGGAGCCCGGTCCGTACCTCACGGCGGTCCAGCCCGCACGCCCGTACCGCGACCCGAATCCACTCCGGCCGCAGCGGCACGCCGGCCTCTTCGCACGGCACCAGCGACAGCGACTCCGGCTCGCCCTGGTCTCCCACGTCCAATCGCCACGGCACGCCTTCGGGTATCCGCAGCCGTGTCCTGGAACTCGCCCTGACCAGTCTCGGCACCAGGACATGCCCACCACGCAACGCGCATTGGTCGAGGTGACCGGCCAATACGGACGGCAGCGCGGCGAGCGAGCGAGCGTCGTCGTCGACATCGACCAGGACGAGCCGACCGGGGTTCTCGGTCTGCGCGGAGCGGAGCAGTCCCCAGACGGGTGCGGCGGTGAGATCCGGGGCGGGCTCTCGGTCCCCGGTCATCACCGCGTGTCGGGTCAGCACGACCAAGCGCGCGTCCGCGAACCGGCTGTCGGCCAGCCACTCCCGGACCAGATCGAGCGCGCCGTACAGTACGGTGCGGGTGGCTCCGGGAATCTCCCGGACGTCGTTGCCCGCGATGCACGCGACCACGTCGTGCGCGTCGTCGGGTACGCCGGACAGATCGGTGAACTCCTGCCGGTCAACGGTTCCGGTCGCCGAGCGCAAGCCGAACGTATCCGGGCCGACCAGTGAGATCCGGGCGGGTGGCGCGGTGGGGCCCGACGGGGCGGGTACCCATTCCAGGCGCAGCAGGGAGTCGTGGTTCGCTGGCTGGGCACCGAGGTCGGTGGCCTCGGCCGGGAGCATGGCCAGAGACGTCACTTCGACGACGGGCAGGCCGGCCCCGTCCGCCGCGCGCAGCCGCAGCGCGTTGTTCTCCACGGGTGTCACCGACACCCGCAGCGCGGATGCGCTGGACGCGTGCATCGTCACGCCTGCCCAGGTGTAGGGCAGCAGCGTCCTGCCGTCGTCGGGCAGGACCTGACCCATCAGGGCGGCGTGGAGTGTGGCGTCGAGCAGGGCGGGGTGGAGGTTGTAGGTGTCGGGGTCGGTGGGGAGGCTGACCTCGGCGTAGAGGTGGTCGTTGTGCTGCCACATCTTCCGCAAGCCCTGGAATGCGGGGCCGTAGTGGTATCCATGGGCGGCGAGACCGTCGTAGGAGACTTCGAGAGGCTGCGCGCCGGCGGGCGGCCAGTTGGTCAGGTCCCAGTCTGCGGACGGTGTGCCGGACTCGAGGATGCCGGTGGCGTGGCACGTCCAGGACGCGCCGGTGCCGGTGTCGGGGCGGGCATCGACCCGGATCGGCCGCGCCCCCTCACCACCGTCACCGGTGGGCTCACCGACCTCGACGCGGAGCCGCAGGGCACCGCGCTCCGGCAGCAGAAGCGGTGCCCGCACGGTCAGTTCACGGACAGTCCCGCAGCCGGCCTGGTCAGCGGCGTGCAGCGCCAGTTCCACGAAAGCGGCACCGGGCAGCACCGTGATGCCGGCCACCTTGTGGTCGGCCAGCCAGGGATGCGTGTCCAGGGAGATCCGGCCGGTCAGGACCGTACTCGCCGCCCCCTCGATGACCGCACCGAGCAGCGGATGATCAGCCGCCGTGAGCCCCGCACCGCTGACATCACTGCGTCCGGTGCCGGGCTTGAGCCAGTACCGCTCCCGCTGGAACGGATAACCGGGCAGCTTGACATGGCGACCACCGTGCTGGTGCGCGCGGACGGCACCGGCGGTGAAAGCGTGCGCGGCAGCGAGCAGGAAACCGGCCAGGCCACCGCCGTCCCGCCGCAACGTCCCGAAGTTCGTGGCCGCCACACCCTCGGCGTCGATGGTCTCCTGAACGCCGGTGACCAGAACGGGATGGGGACTGCACTCGACGAACGTGTCGTGACCATCGGCCAGCAGCAGCCGCGTGGTGGCCTCGAACTCCACCGGACTGCGCAGATTACGGAACCAGTAACCGGCATCCAGTGCGGTGGTGTCGATCCGTTCCGCCGTCACGGTCGAGTAGAAGTGGATGTCACTGGGCCGCGGACTGACCGACGCCAGCAACTCCACCAACTGCTCGCCGATCTGCTCGACATGCGGAGAATGCGAAGCATAATCGACCGGAATCCGCCGGGTGCGGAAACCATCGGCCTCGAAAACGGCCTGCACCTCATCGAGAGCTTTCGCACCACCGGAGACCACGGTGGCCCTGGGCCCGTTGATCGCGGCGACGGTGACTTCGCCGTGCCACTGGTCGAGGCGGGCCCGCACCTGGTCGGCCGGCAGCGCGACGGACACCATCCCGCCCTGCCCGGCCAGCGCACGAATCGCCTGACTCCGCAACGTCACCACCCGGACAGCGTCCTGCAGCGACAACGCCCCCGCGACACACGCCGCAGCGATCTCCCCCTGCGAATGCCCCACCACCGCCGACGGACGCAGACCATACGACTCCCACAACGCCGCCAACGACACCATCACCGCGAACAACGCCGGCTGCACCACATCCACCCGCGCCAACAGACGAGCACCCTCATCCGTCAGCAGAACCTCCCGCAAATCCCACTCCACATGCGCGGACATGGCACGGGCGCACTCATCCAGACGATCCCGGAACACCGCAGCCGACCCATACAGATCACGGGCCATCGCATCCCACTGCGACCCCTGCCCCGGAAACACCAGCACCACCTTGCCCACACCAGCGGTCCCGGTCACCACATCATCCGACGGAACACCCCCGGCAAGAGAGACCAGCCCCGCACACAACCGCTCACGACTGGCACCCACCACCACCGCGCGGTGCTCGAACGCCGTACGCGCCGCCAACGTCGCGGCGACATCCACCACCGGCACATCGGAACCGGCAGCCGCCGCGATCCGCCGCGCGTACGCCCGCAGTGCTTCCTCGGACCGCGCCGACAGTGCCCAGCCCACCGGACCGTCGTCCACCGAAGGCGACTGCGGCTCTTCGGCCGGTGGTGCCTGTTCCAGGATTACGTGGGCGTTGGTGCCACTGATACCGAACGACGACACCCCCGCCCGCCGCGGCCGCCCCGTAACAGGCCACTCCCGCGCCTCGGTGAGCAACCGCACCCCACCACCACTCCAGTCCACATGCGGCGTCGGCTCATCCACATGCAACGTCGCAGGCAGCACACCACGCCGCAACGCCTCCACCATCTTGATGACACCACCCACCCCCGCCGCCGCCATCGTGTGCCCAATATTCGACTTCACCGACCCCAACCACAACGGCCAACCCCGCCCACGCCCACACCCATACGACGCCAGCAACGCCTGCGCCTCAATCGGATCCCCCAACCTCGTCCCCGTCCCATGCCCCTCAACCGCATCAACCTCCACCCCCGACAACCCCGCACTCGCCAACGCCTGACCAATCACCCGCTGCTGCGACGGACCATTCGGAGCAGTCAACCCATTCGACGCACCATCCTGATTCACCGCCGAACCCCGCACCACCGCCAACACCCGATGCCCCCGCGCACGCGCCACCGACAACCGCTCAAGCACCACCACCCCCGCACCCTCACCCCACCCAGTACCATCAGCCGACGCCCCAAAAGCCTTGCACCGCCCATCCGGCGACAACCCACGCTGCCGCGAAAACTCCACCAAAATCCCCGGCGACGACATCACCGTCACCCCACCCGCCAACGCCAGCCCACACTCCCCACCACGCACCGCATGCACCGCCTGATGCAACGCCACCAACGACGACGAACACGCCGTGTCCACCGTCACCGCCGCCCCCTCCAAACCCAGGAAATACGCCACCCGACCAGACAGCACACTCCCACTCGAACCCGTCAGCAGATACCCGTCCACCCCACCATGCGGCGCATCCAACCGCGGACCATAATCACCAGCCATCGCCCCGACGAACACCCCCGTGTCACTCCCCCGCAACGACCCCGGCTCAATCCCCGCATCCTCCAACGACTCCCACACCGTCTCCAACAACAACCGCTGCTGCGGATCCATCGCCAACGCCTCCCGCGGCGAAATCCCGAAAAACCCCGCATCAAAACCCGCCACATCATCAAGGAAGTAGCCATGCCGGGCGTAGGTCCGGCCGGAGGCCGACGGATCCGCGTCGAACAGGTTGCCCAGCTCCCAGCCCCGGTCCCGCGGCAGGTCCGATATGGCGTCACGCCCCGACAAGGTCAGGTCCCACAGGTCACCGGAGGACCGGACACCGCCGGGATACCGGCAGCCCATGCCGACGATCGCGACCGGCTCGTCGGTGATCCGCTCGGCCGGTGTCTGGATGCTCACCCCGGCACCGCGTCCGGTGAGTTCCGCGTGGAGGTACGTCGCGAGCCGATCGGGCGTGGGGTGGTCGAAGACCAGCGATCCGGACAGGACCAGTCCCAGTGCGCCGGAGAGCCCGTCGGTCAGCTCGACCGCGGTCAAGGAGGTCAGTCCGAGGTCCTTGAACGACGCCGTGGTGTCGGCCGCGTCGTGTCCGAGGACAGCTGCGAGATGGCCGCGCACCACGTCGAGCACGCCGGCACGGTCGTGGGAGGGCGGTGCCGGTTTCGCGGTGTGTCCGGCCGCGCGCGTCTCACCGGTCCAGTGCCGGCGGCGCTGGAAGGCGTAGGTGGGCAACGTGGTTCTGCGGCCACCGTTCAGCAACGGCGTCCAGTCCACAACCGCCCCCGTGACATGCATGGTCCCGAGTGCCCGCAGCAGCGTACGGGCCTCGGCCTGCCCGGTCCGCAGCGTGGACAGCGCCGCCGAGGTGCTGTCGGCGAGGGTCTCCCGGGCCATGCCGGCGAGTACCGGGTCGGGGCCGAGTTCGAGGTAGCGGGAGACACCCGCGTCGCGCAGGGTGCGGATGCCGTCGGCGAAGCGGACGGCACCACGTATGTGGCGGCTCCAATAGCCGGGGTCGGTCAGCTCTCCCGGGCCGGCGAGGTGTCCGGTGAGGTTCGAGACGATCGGGATGCGAGGGGCGTGGAACTCCAGAGCGGCGATGGCGTCGGTGAACTCGGCCAGGACCGGGTCGAGGTGGTGGGAGTGGAAGGCATGGCTGACGTTCAGCCGCTTGGCCTTGACTCCCTTGGCACGGAAGGACTCCGCCAGGGCGAGCACCTCGTCCGTGTCGCCGGAGATCACCACCGAGCCGGGGCCGTTGACGGCGGCGATGCTCACCCCGGAATCGGGGAGCAGCGCCCGCACGTCGCCCTCGGCCGCGTTGATCGCCACCATCGCCCCACCGGAGGGCGCGGATTGCATCAGCCGTCCGCGGGCCGCGACGAGCGCGCAGGCGTCCGGCAGTGACAGCACCCCCGCGACATGCGCCGCGGTGACCTCGCCGATCGAATGACCGATCAGGTGATCCGGGAGTACTCCGCATGACTCGATCAGCCGGAACAGGGCCGTCTCCAGTGCGAACAACGAGGCCTGCGTGTACCGGGTCTGGCCGAGCAGTTCCGCGTCGGACCACATGATCTCCCGCAACCCGCCGCCCAGCAACGGGTCCAGCTCCGTGAGCACCGCGTCGAGAGCCTCGGCGAACACCGGGAACTCGGCGTACAGCTCCCGGCCCATGCCCGTTCGCTGCGCGCCCTGCCCGGTGAACATGAACGCTGTGCCGCCCTCCGCGGCCGCACCGGACACGACGTTCGACGCGGGCCGGTCCGCCGCGAGCGCGGTCAGGCCGACGAGCAGTTCGGCCGCATCGGTGCCGATCACGACGGCGCGGTGCGCGAACGTGGCGCGGGTGGTGGCCAGTGAGAATCCGATGTCGAGCACATCCGGGTGGTCCCCGGCGGCGACCTGCCCGGCCAGCCGGTCGGCCTGGGCGCGCAACGCCGCCGCGGTGCCGCCGGACACCTGCCAGGGGATCGTGCCCGTGTGCTCGGGGCGGCTTCGCCCGGCCGGCCGCGGGTCCGGGGCCTGCGCGAGCAGCAGATGGCAGTTGGTCCCGCCCATCCCGAACGACGACACCCCGGCCACCCGCGGCCCGTCGCCCGGCCACGCGCGCAGCTCGGTGGCGACCTCGATACCCAGCTCGGTCAGCGGAACGTCCGCCGGCGGGGCCGTGAAGTGCACGCTCGCGGGCACCTGACCGCGTTGAACCGCCAGCGCCGCCTTGATGAAACCGGCGGCCCCCGCCGCCCCCTCCAGATGCCCCAGGTTGGTCTTCGCCGACCCCACCAGGAGCGGCCGGTCCCGGTCGGCGAAGACCGCGCCCAGCGCCGCCGACTCGACCCGGTCCCCCACCGGTGTGCCGGTGCCGTGCAGCTCCACATATCCCACCGCGCCGGCGTCCAGTCCGGCGTCGGACAGGGCCAGCCGCAGTACTTGCTCCTGACCCGGCCGGCTCGGCCGGGTCAGCTGTTCGCCTCCGCCGTCGTTGTTCACGGCGCCGCCGCGGATCACGCACAGCACGTCGTGGCCGTGGGCTCTGGCGTCCGCCAGCCGCATCAGGACCGCCAGGCCGGCGCCCTCGCCGCGCACGTACCCGTTGGCGCGTGCGTCGAACGTGTAGCACCGGCCGTCCGGCGACAAGGCACCGAACTCGCGCGCGGTCGCCGTCGACTCCGGCGTAAGGATCAGGTTCACCCCGCCCGCCAGCGCCCAGACGGACTCACCGCGACGGACGCTCTCGTACGCCTGGTGCACGGCGACCAGCGCCGAGGACTGTGCCGAGTCCACCACCACGCTCGGGCCGGTCAGCCCCAGGAAGAACGAGATCCGGTTCGCGAGGATGCCGCGCTGAAGCGCCGACAGGGTGAAACTGTCGACCGCTGCCGCACCTTGGTCGTGCACCAGCGTGGCGTAGTCGTCCCCCATCGCGCCGACGAAGACCCCCACCCGGTCGCCACGCACCGCCGACGGTTCGATTCCCGCGCGTTCGAGGGCTTCCCAGGCCAGTTCCAGCACCAGCCGCTGCCGCGGGTCCATCGCCGCGGCCTCGCGTGGCGACAGCCCGAAGAAGCCCGCGTCGAAGTCCCCGACCCCGTCGATCAGTCCGGCCCGGCCGGCCAGCGGGCCGACGTGCCCGGCACGGTCGGCGGGAACCTCGGCGACGGCCTCCTGGCCGGCCGTGAGCAGGTTCCAGTACTCCTCGGGCGAGTTGGCGCCCGGGAAGCGGCACGACAGACCGACCACCGCGACGTCGTCGTCACCACTCGGTACAGGGAAGTTCTTCGACATGGCAGCGGGTCCTCACTCTGCTCTCAGGAACGGGCCGGCCCGGCTGGACACGCCTTCTTCGTCCACGGGCGGTGAGACGAAAGTTGTAGTTGAGGCGCTCCGACATGGTCACCGGTGCTGGACCTTCGCCCCGCAGCGTTGCAAGCCGGGCAAAGGGACCGGCAGAGTCTGGATCGAGGCCCCGGTCCAACGATCATCAGGTGGAGGGATTCACTCGTGTTGCGATTCCAGGTACTCGGCCGTCTCAGCGTCACCAACGATCTCGGTGAGTGCACGCCGACCGCGCCGATGGTGCGGCGGGTGCTGGGGCAGCTTCTCCTGTGCACGAACAGCATCGTGACGCTCGACGCGATCATCGACGAACTGTGGGGTGACCGGCCGCCGAAGAGCGCCGTCCCCACCGCGCAGACCTACATCTACCAGTTGCGGCGCCAGTTCGAACCGTGGGTGCCCGCCGACATGGTCGAGCAGACCCTCGCCACCTGCGGGACCGGCTACATACTCCGGGTGAACCCGGACCAGCTCGACTTGACGGCGTTTCTCCGGCTGGCCAGACAGGGGCGCACCGCGCTCGCCGCCGGTGATCCGGCCGCGGCGGCGCGACTGCTGCGGCAGGCACTCGACCTCTGGTCGGGATCGGCGCTCGCCGATGTGACGGCCGGCCCGGCCATCGAGGCGCACGTCGTCCATCTCCAGGAGCAGCGTGCGCACACCTTGGAACTGCGGATCCAGGCCGACGCGATGCTCGGCAGGCACCGGGAGCTCGTCGGCGAGCTGAAGGCGATGCTGCTGACCAATCCGCTCAACGAGTGGTACCACGCGCAGCTCATCAAGGCGCTGGCCAGCATCGGCCGCCGGTACGAATCGCTGCTCGCCTATCAGGACCTGCGCAAAACGCTGTCCACCGAGCTCGGGCTCGAACCGTCCGAAGCGTTGAAGGAGTTGCACCAGGAGGTCCTTGCCGGGCGCTCCTGCTGGTTGGACCGGCCCGCTCCGGGGGTCGGCGGCTGAAACGGTTCCGCGGCCGGCGGCCGGGCGCGGCGGCCGAATCCGTGGGTCGGGTCCGGCCGCCCGGACACTACCGGCTGTGCAGCAGCCGACCGCCGTCGACGACGAGGGTGTGCCCGGTGATCCAGGATGCTTCGTTCGAGAGCAGGAACGCGACGGCGGCACCGACATCAGCGGGTGCACCGAGCCGCTTCAGCGGTATGGAGCCGGTCACCTTGTCCTCTCTGCCTTCGATGTTCGCCCTGGTGAAGTCGGTGAGCACGGTCCCGGACGCGACACCGTTCACCCGGACCGCGGGCGCGAGCTCGACAGCCAGTTGCCGGGTGAAGTGGTTGAGTGCGGCCTTGGCCGTCCCATAGGCGCTGCCGTCGGGAACGGCGAGCTTGCTGCCGATCGAGGAGATGTTGACGACGGCGCCGCCGTGCTCGCCGAGCCAGCCGCGCCAGGCCGCCTGGACCCAGGTCAACGCCGACACCAGGTTGAGCTCGATGGTGCTCCGGTACGCCGTCACGTCGGTCTCGACCAGACGGCGACCCGACCGCACCGCACCGCCGACGTTGTTCACCAGCAGATCGAGTGACCCGAAGTGATCCACCGCGGCCGCCACCGCGGTCCGCTGGTGCTCGGGATCGGCGGTGTCACCGGCGACGGCGAGGACCCGGTCCTCGCCGAGTTCGGCCGCCGCCGCGCGCAGCTTGTCCTCGCTGCGCGCGGTGATCACCACCTTCGCGCCCCGCTCGACCAGCGCGGTGGCGATGCCGAAGCCGATGCCGGTCCGGCCGCCGGTCACGAGCGCGGTCTTGCCTTTTAAGCTTGTCATGGCCTGTGAGCCCCTTTTGTGGTGTCGTCATGTGTCGGTTTCCGCGGGCAGGACGGTCTGACCCGAGCGGTCGGCATTTCATTGGCCGGCCGGGACCCATTGGGTTCTTATCCGGCAGGGCGAATGATGCCGCTGGCTATGGCCTTGCTGACCGCGTCCAGCCTCGTACGGGCGCCCAGTTTGCTGAAGATGGTGCCCAGATGGCGTTTCACCGTGCCCTCGGCAATGGCCAGCCGCCGGGAGATCTGCCGATTGCTCATCGCTTTGCTCACCAAGGTCAGGATTTCCAGCTCGCGTTTGGTGAGCGTCTCCGCGCAGTTCGCCGCCGCGGCGATATGGCTCAGCGCCTCGGCGGACACATGCAGCACGATACGGCTGTCGTCGGCGCACACCGCGCGAATACTGGACACCACATCGGTCCTGCTCACCGATTTGATGAGATAGCCGCGGACACCGCAGTCGAGCAACTGACGCAACAACACCGGATCGTCGACCATGCTGATGATCAAAACTCTGGCCATCGGCGACACGGTGCGAATGGCATGCACTGTCTCGGTGACCGACTCGCCGCGAATATCCGCGTCAAGCAGGACGACGTCGGGTTGTTCGGACTGGCACGGCACAATGCCGGACGCACCGCTGGCGGCGTCGCCGACCACGACCATGTCCGGTTCCACCTCGAGCGCCTCGCGCAGCACTTCGCGCAGCAGTGCGTGGTCGTCGATCACTACTATCCGTAGCTGACCGTCGTAGCCCTTCGAAACCATCTGTTTCCCCCGCGGACGACGATTCCTACGACGATGCAATCCTCGCAAGACCATCTACGGAGGGTTCTCTGTCGAGCAACCGAATTCGCGCCGGGCCGGATGTGAACTCGTCGCCATTCGTCATCGCGGAGGCCGGGCAGTCCTTCCCGGTGACTCCGGTGGCCACGACCTCGGTGGTCGGATCGGGATGTCCCTGGTCGAAGCAGGTCCACAGGGGTTTCCGCAGGGGTTGTCGGACGGTGCCGTGCCGGGGGGCGCGCACGTGTCGGCGACGTTCGGCGACAAAGACACCCGCCGACGCACGCTCATCGAGCGGCCGCAGGCAGTTTAACTTGATTAGCCGAAGTCTTTGTGCTAATTTTACAGTCGCAGAACCTTTCACGCTGCCCCCAGACACCACGCCGAACGCTCACTTACGGTATTTCCGCTCCGATTCCGCCGTGATCGATGCCGATCGCGCCATTTGTATGCTGCACGCTACCGCAACTCAGGGACCCGAGCAATAATGCAAACCTCTCAATCCGTTCGGATTCCCCAAGCAACTCTATTCGGGTAATTCGGGCGACTCAGGCTTCGGCGTGAGGTTCTCACCAAAGGGAAGTTCCGACCAAAAACGCGGGGACCTCGCAGCCAGCCCGTCGGCGCCGGACTCCCGCGCACCGGCCGGCCCACCGCCCACGCGGGCGCCCCAGGTCGCGTCCGCCCGGGTGCCCCGGTCAGTCACTCCGGCATCCGGACGACGGTCGTGTACAGGTGGTTGGTGTCCATCTCGAAATCCGGATCGAGAAGCGTCTCCCGGATGACAGCGAGGTCGGCCTCGGTCAGGCAGGTCTGGCCCAGGAGGAAGGGCTCCAGCATGAAGGTGTGCAGCCGGGCCAGCCTCGCGGTCGGCGCTCCGCCCTGCCCCGACGCCTGATGGTCCCGCACGGTGATGTCCCGGTAACCGGCGGCGGACAGCACCTTGGGGGTACGCGATGCCCAGGTGAAGTCCATACCCGTCTGCTCGCCCAGTCTGTGCACCCCGCGGTGGTACTCGGTGAAGACGCGCGCCGTGTACTCGTCGACCGGTGACTTGACCAGACTTTCGGTCGTGCAGGGGCAGGACCAGTCCGCGATCACCAGTGCGCCGCCCGGACGCAGATGCCCGGCCAGCTTCACCGCGAGAGCGTCCCGGTCGGCCAGGTGCATCAACAGCAGCCGGGCGTGGATCAGATCGAACTTCGGCTCCGGCCAGGGGTCACTGGTGAGGTCATGGCGGATCGCCTCGATCCGTGGGTGCTCGGGCACGTGATGCGGCTTGAGGTCACTGGCCACCACCCGCCCGGTCAGCCCTCCCCGGGCGGCCAGCCAGCGAGCGACCGAACCGTCCCCGGTGCCCACGTCCCAGCAGCGCCAGCCGTGACCGACCCCCACCTCCTCACTCAGGGTGCTGAACGTCTCCCGGTTGAGGATCTGGGCGAGCAGACTCAGTTGCTCGGGCGCCGCCGGTGCCTCATTGTCGAAGCGTTGTTTGTGCTCGGTGTTGTACATGGGCGTCTCCTGTCGTTCGCGGGCGCCGAACTTCCCGCATTACTCGACTGCCGAGCCTCCGGGCCGGACTTACGGCTGGACCGACGCCGGCAACAACTCATTGACCAATTCGACGAATTCCTTCGGTGTGGCGTCCTTGCCCGTACCTTCGCCCGGCAGCTTGATCCCGAGTTCCCGCTCGACCAGCACGACTACCTCCACCATCGCGATGGAGTCGTAGCCGAGATCGACGAACGTGGTCTCGCCGACGTCACCGTCCAGGGCTCCCTCTTCGTCCTCGCCCGCCGCCCGCCGGACATAATCCACCAGGTCCGCCTGAGTGAAATTCGCCATGGGTTGGTACGCCCTTTCTGCTCGTCCGGAAACCCCAACATTGCCGGGCCCCTTAAACACTCGATCGAGTCCCGGTCGACGGTGCCGACGCATGGCCCGAGCCTCGAACAGGCCCCCATCGGACCCGGTGACGCTGGCCGGATGCGAGCCCCTGAGCCAACCTGTGGGAGACGCCGATGAACCGCGAACTCTACGTCGCGGGCGCCAGTTCATGGCTGCCCGAGCGCATGACCCTCGACCAGGCGGACCGAGCCGGTCTCGCGGACCGGGCACGAGTCTGGAACACCGGCATCGAGTCGGTCTGTGTCTCGGCAAAGAAGTCGGCGCCGGAGATGGCGGTGCTGGCCGCACGCTCCGCGCTCGAACGCGCCGGGACCAAACCGGAGGACCTCCACCTGCTGCTGCATGCCTGCGCGTACCACCAGGGCCACGACGTCTGGCCGTCGGCGGCGTACGTCCAACGGTTCTCCGGCGCCGGCGCGTGCCCGGCCATCGAGGTCCGCCAGATGTCCAACGGCGGCATGGTGGCTCTGGAACTCGCGGCGGGCTACTTGATCGCACATGGCCGGTCGACCGCGTTGGTCACCACGGCCGACAGATTCTGCCTGCCCGGATTCGATCGGTGGCGCAGCGACCCCAGTTCCCCCTTCGGCGACGGTGCCACCGCGGTGGTGCTGTCCGCCCGCGCCGGATTCGCCAGGGTCCGCGGCCTCGCCACGGTGTCCGACCCGGGGCTGGAGCGTGGCAGCCGGAGTGACGGGTTCAGCGACGCACCGCTGGCCGAGGGAGCGCCGATCGACTTGCAGCTGAACGGCGACTTCCTGCGCGACCTGGGCCTGGAGGCCCTGCTCCAGCGCATCGAGGCGGGGCAGCGGGAGGCGTTCGACCGGGCTTGCGCCCAGGCGGAGGTGAAACTCAGCGACGTCGACTGGTACGTGTTGCCGAACCTGGGCCGTACCCGGATGCGGGCGCAGTTCTTCGACCCGTTCGGCATCGACCCGCAGCGATCCACCTGGTCGTGGGGCAGACAGGTCGGCCACCTGGGCGCGGGCGACCAGTTCGGCGGACTGGCCCACCTCGTCTCCGAAGGCGTCCTGAAGCCCGGCCAGACATGCGTACTGGCCGGCGCCGGCGCCGGATTCACCTGGACGGTCGGCGTCTTGGAGATCACCGGCGCGCCATGACCGCGGGGTGGCGTTCCGTGTCGCGCCCGGCCGACCCGCCACCAGCGCTGCGGACGGCCACGAGCCGCGTTGACGCCTCGACGCACCCGGCCCGCCACGTGGCCGGAAGGGTGGGGGGGTGTTGCGTGACGCCTGCTCAGACCTCGGGGAAGTCCGTGGTGGGGGCGGAAGCGGCGGTGGCGTCGAGGTTGGCACGCAGGCGTCGACCTTGGCGGTGGCGTGGGCGTGCGCGTCGGAGCCGAGCAGTTGGCGCAGGGGGAAGTGCGGAAGTAACCGGGTTCGACGACGGTGACCTTGATGCCGAGGTCCGCGACTTCGGCGGCGAGCGCCTCGCTCAGCCCTTCGAGCGCGAACTCGCCCGCGCAGTACAGGGCCCAGCCGGGCATCGTGGTCAGCCCCAGGATCGAGGAGACGTTGATGACGCGGCCCGCGCGCTGTTCCCGCATGACCGGCAGCGCCGCGCGCAGCACGTTCCACACCCCGCCGACCTCCGCTCGCACGCCGTACCTCCCGAGCCCGTCGCGGATGATCTGCGAGGAGACCTCCTCGGGCTGGTCACCTGGCTGGGGCGGCAGATCGCCGAACAGCAGATCGGCCTGCTGGGGGCGCTGTTCGCCGGGATGCGCAGCGACCCGCGCCTCGCCCAGGAGATGCGGCGCATCCTGCGTCGGGACGAGGCGGCCATGACCGACGAACCCCTACGCAAGGCCATCCGGCAGGGAGAACAGCTGAAGCCCCGGGCTGCCGAACTGTTCGCCGAGGTCGCTCCGGCCGTGATCGTCCACCGCATCGTGATCGCCGGCGAGCCGTGCGACGAACCCTTCGTCGAGCATCTCGTCGACGACATCCTCCTGCCGCTCCTGCGCGGTCACTGACGCCAACCGCGTGCCTCCAGCGCACCGGGGAAATGAAAGGAACCCTCATGATCGTCGTCACCGGAGCGACCGGCGCCCTGAACGGTGCCACCGTTGAACACCTCCTCAAGCGGATGCCCGCCGACCGGATCGGTGTCAGCGTCCGCGATGTCACCAAGGCACAGCACTTCGCCGACCGCGGCGTGCGGGTACGCCACGGCTCCTACGAGGACCCTGCCGCGCTGCGGCACTCCTTCGAGGGCGCCGAGCAGGTCCTGCTCGTCTCCTCCAACGACCCGCACGCCGATGCCGTTGCACTGCATCGCGTCGGCATCGAGGCCGCGGTCGCAGCCGGGGCCCGGCGCATCCTCTACACCAGCCACCAGGGCGCCGGAGCGGACAGCCCCTTCCACCCGGCACGCGACCATGCCGCCACCGAGCGGCTCCTGGCCGACTCGGGAGTCGCGTGGACCGCGCTGCGCAACGGCTTCTACGCACACACCCTTGCCTGGCTGCTGGGCCCTTGGCGGCAGACCGGCACCATCAGCGCCCCGGCGGACGGACCGGTCTCCTGGACCGACCGGGCGGATGCCGCCGAAGCGGCAGCGGTCATCCTGGCCGGCGACCGCGCCTTCGACGGCCCCATCACGCTCACCGCGCGCGAGCCGTGACGTTCGACGACGTCGCCGCGATGGCATCGGCGGCCAGTGGCCGTGAGGTCACGCGCGTCACGCCGGACGACGAGGCGTGGATCGCGGACAAAGTCGCCGCCGGCACTCCGGAGGGGATGGCGCGGATGACCCTCACCACCTTCCAGGCGGCGCGACAGGGCCGCTTCGCGGGGGTCGACCCGTTGCTCGCCGAGTTGCTGGGCCGGGAGCCCCGCAGCGTCGCCGACCAGCTCGCGGGCACGAACCCCGGCTGAAAGAGCTGCAAGAGAGGCAGGGCCGTCCCCGGAATCGGGCTGGGCCGCCCACGCGCCCGCTCTCCGACAAGGATCGTCCAGGAAGGCAGATACGCCCAGCTCACCCAGCGGCCGGCTCCCTTCCATACCCTGGGGTAGCTGGAGCGCCGGATGAGCGGTGCCCCCCTGATCACCCCTGGTCGTTCCGCGCTGCCCACTCGCCCGTGCACCGTCTCGGAAGGCAGAGATACATGACCTCTCCCGTCTCCCCTTCGGATCACGTCTCACCTGGTACCGCTCCGCCCGCAGCGCAGTACGCCGCATCCCGGCATGCGGCGTGGCTCGGCGCCGCCGCGATCATCACCGACGAGGCCAGCCGGATCCTGCTGGTGCACCCCACCTACCGCACGGACAGCTCATGGCTGCTTCCCGGAGGCGTCGTCGAATCCGGCGAGCACCCGCACGTCACCTGCCGGCGCGGGATCACCGAGGAACTGGGCCTGGATCTGCCCCTGTCGGCCGGACCCCACTGGCCGCTCGGCAAGGTCGGCTTCATCTTCGACGGCGGTCAGGTCGACGCCGCCCAGTCGCGCCGCATCCGTCTCGACCCGGCCGAACACGACCTGTGTGCCGCCCACGACCTCGCCCAGTGGCGACGGCTCATGGGCGGGAAACCCTTCGCCCGCCTCGCCGCCGTCGAACGCGCACGCCGAGGACTTGGCCCCCACTACCTCGTGACCGGCCCCTGACCCCCGCGCCGGACGGGGCAGACGCCCCCTTCCTCGGTGACCTCGCCGGCGAACGCGTCCTGGACATCGGCTCCGGCGCCGGTCACCACGCCGTCCACCTGGCACAGACCCACCAGGCACGGGTCACCGCCGCAGAACTCTCCGCCACCCAGTACGAACGCGCCACCACCGCTCACGCCGGCACCCCGGCGTCCGGTTCGTCCACGGCGACGTGATCGACCACCTGCGCACCAGCGAACCGCGGCATCCGGTGCGAGCTGTGGATCCTTACCTCGCCAGTTACCGCTCAGCGCACGTCCTGGCTGATCAACGCCGGTTTCTCCGAGGTTTCAGGGGGACCGTGGGCAGCGTGGGCGCAGGCAGCGGATCCCCGTCGTACCCCTTCACCACCCCGAACCGCCGGCCCTCCGTCCAGTCCTCGCGGGCCTGCGCGATCTCTTCCGAGGACCGTCCGACGAAGTTCCACCACATGATGATCTCCTCCCCGAAGGGAGTTCCCCCGAGCAGCACCGCGCGGGACGGTTCGGTGGTGGCGTTGCGGAGGGTCAGGGTGTCGGTGCCGGTGGGGACGTAGCCCAGTTCCGCGCTGTGTACGGGGCTGTCGTTCAGGTGGATCTCGCCCTGGTCGACGAGGAGGCCGTGCTCGAAGGCGGGGTCGACCGGCAAGGTGACCGTGGTGTGTGGGGGGAGGGTGAGTTCGGCGCCGAGCAGGGGGGTGAAGGTCTCCACCGGGGAGACGGAACCGGCCAGTGAGCCGAGGAAGACCCTGAGGTCCGCGCCGGCCACCTGGACGGGTTCGGGCACGTAGTGCTGGAAGTCCCGGTCGGTGTCGCGATGTTCGGAGGGGAGGGCCACCCACAGCTGGACGCCGTGCAGGACGGTGGTGGCCGGCGTGGACACCTCCGAGTGGCAGATGCCGTGGCCGCCGGTCATCAGGTTGAGCTCGCCGGGGCGGACGCGGGCGTGGGTGCCGAGGCTGTCGCGGTGCTCGATCTCGCCGCTGAACAGCCAGCTCACCGTCTGGAGACCGATATGGGGGTGGGGTGCCACGTCCATGCCGCCGGTGCGGGTGACGTCGTCGGGGCCGTAGTGGTCGGCGAAGCACCAGGCGCCGACCAGGGTCCGGGCCCGCTGCGGCAGGGTGCGGCGGACCCGCATGGCCCGCGGGCCGCCCAGCGGAACGTCACGCGGGGTGAGGACCTCGACCTGGCCCGCGGCCGGCTGCGGGCCTTCGTTCTGCGTGGGTCCGCAGCGCTTCTGCGCGGGCTCCGTCTCGACATTGCTCATCGGGGACCACCTCCGCCCCTCATGCTACTTTCACATTCAATCACCTGCCTGCTCGCCCCGGCGGCGGCGCGTTCCGTCCGAAGGAGTCCCGAGTTGAGCAGCCGCGTCTTCATCGACAAGCAGAGCCCCGAGGCGTACCGGGCGCTGGTGCGGACGTCGGAGGCGGTGCGGGCGGTGGCCGCCGACGCGGGGCTGGACCGGGCCCTGGTGGAGCTGGTCAACCTGCGGGTGTCGCAGATCAACGGCTGCGCCTTCTGCCTGCACGTCCACACTCGTGCGGCGGTGCGCGCCGGCGAGACGGCGCAGCGGCTCGGGGTACTGGCCGCCTGGCGGGAGGCCGGGCTGTTCAGTGAGGTGGAGCGGGCCGCGCTGGCGCTCGCGGAGGCGACCACCGCGCCGGCCGACCTCGGTGCGCAGGAAGCCGCCTACGCGGCGGCCCGCGCGGTGTTCGACGAGGCGCAGATCTCGGCGGTGATCTGGATCGCGGTCACGATCAACGCGTTCAACCGGGTCTCGGTCATGAGCCGGCATCCGGTGCCGTCGGAGGGGTGAGTACGCCGGCCGGCCCGGCGCCGGCGGCGAGTCAGGTCAGGTCGCGCAGTGCCCGGCCGAGGGCGGCGACCCCTTCCTCGATGACACCGGGCGAGTCGGCGGCGTAACCGAGGACCAGGCCGGGGCGGCCGGGCAGTTGCCGGTGCCAGGACAGGGGCTGGCACTTCACACCGCGGGCGAGCGCGGCGGCGGCCAGCTCCGTGTCGGGCACTTCGGGTGGGTACGTGACGGTCACGTGCAGGCCGGCCGCCGCGCCGTGCACCACCGCGCCCGGCAGATGGGCGGCGAGGGCGGTGACCATCGCGTCGCGACGGCGGCGGTGGCGGCCGCGCAGCAGCCGCAGGTGCCGTTCCAGCAGGCCCGAGTCCATCAGCCGGGCGAGGACCAGTTGCGGCAGGACGGCGTTGCCCAGGTCGCTGAAGCGTTTGGCGCCGGTCAGCGCCTGCCGGTAGCGCGGCGGGGGCACCAGCCAGCCGATCCGCAGCGCGGGGGCGAGCAGTTTGGAGACGCTGCCCATGTAGCAGATGCGGTCGGGGAGTTGGGCGTGCAGCGCGGGTACGGGTGGCCGGTCGTAGCGGTGTTCCGCGTCGTAGTCGTCCTCCAGGACCAGTCCGCCGTCGGCCGCCCAGCGCAGCAGCTCACGGCGGCGTTCCCCGCTGGTCACGACGCCGGTGGGGAACTGGTGGGCGGGGGTGATCAGTACCGCGGGGGCGCCGGTGGCGCGCAGCGCGTCGACTCGCAGGCCCTCGTCGTCGACGGGTACCGGCGGGGTGGTGAGGCCCCCGCCGCGCAGGTGCTGGCGGGCGCCGAGCGAGCCGGGGTCCTCCACGGCGACGTCGGCGATGCCGTCCGCCCGCAGGACGGGATGCAGCAGGGTGAGTGCCTGTGCGATGCCGGCGACGATCAGTATGTCGTCCGGCTCGACGCGGATGCCGCGGCCGCGCGCCAGCCAGCCGGCGACGGCGCGGCGCAGCCGTGGGTCGCCGCGCGGGTCGCCGTAGCCGAGGTCCTTGGCGGAGAGCTCGGCGAGTACCGTCCGTTCGGCGCGCAGCCAGGCGGCGCGGGGGAAGGCGGACAGGTCGGGCCGGCCGGGGGTGAGGTCGACGCGGGCGGGGGCGGCGCGCAGCGCGTCGAAGACGTCGGCGCCCGGTTCGCCGGTGAACGGCTCGCCCGGTGCGGGCCGGCCCGGGTGCTCCCGGGGCGCGGTGTCCGGGTGCCGCCCGGTCCCGGAGGGCGCGGGCGGCGGCGCGGCGGGGGTCGCGACCACCACGGTGCCGGCCCGTCGGCGTCCTTCGACCTGGCCGTCCTCGGTCAGCCGCCGGTACGCCTCGGTGACCACTCCTCGGGAGACGCGGAGTTCGGCGGCCAGGACCCGGGTGGGCGGCAGCCGGCTGCCCACCGCCAGCCGGCCGTCGGCCATCGCCTGCCGCAGCCGCCGGGCCAGCCAGTCCGCCTTGCCGACCGCGGGCGCCTCCCCCGCGTCCAGTTGCAGGAAGTCGGAGCCGTGCGTGCCCGGTCCGGGCGCCGCGGCCGTGTCACTCGTCACCCGGTTCCCCCCTCCTCCACCGGGTCATGGTGCCATCCGCCGCCTGCGGCTCAGCCGTTCAGGTCGGACTCCGGTGCGGTCGCGGTGATCACGGTGGTTCTGGGGCGTACCGGCCAATGGGCGACGAGTCGGGGGTGGTCCGGCCAGATCGCGTTCGCGTGCCACAGCGCGTCGTCATGACACCGCCAGCCATGCGCTCAGGCCCACGAAGCAGGCGGCGGAGGCGTGGCGGATGCCCGTCATCACCCGTGGCCGGGCGAGGACGCGGTCCCGGACGGCCGCGGCGCACACGCCGTACGCGGCGAAGACGACGAAGGTCAGGGCCGTGAAGACGGCGCCGAGCCGGAACATCGTGCCGAGGGAGTCCGGTTCACCGGCGGGCACGAACTGCGGGAGGAACGCCACGAAGAACACGGTGAGCTTCGGGTTGAGCAGGTTGATCAGTACCGCGGAGGTGATCACGCGGGCGGCCGGCCGCGGCCCGTCGCTGTCGACGGCCGGGGCATCGGTGGCGCGCAGTGTGGTCCAGGCCAGGTACAGCAGGTAGCCGGCGCCGAGGTACTTCAGCGCTTCGAAGGCGAGGGTGCTGGTGCGCAGCAGCGCGGCGAGACCGGTGAGGGTCGCGGCCAGGTGCGGCAGTACCCCGAGGGTGCAGCCGAGCGCGGCCACCAGGCCGGCCCGGCGGCCGTGCGAGAGGCCGGCCGCGAGGGTGTACAGCACACCGGTGCCGGGGGTGGCCACCACGGCCAGGGTGGTCAGCAGGAACGTCGGGCTCAACAGGACCTCCGTGCGGTGGGAAGTCCTCTCACCCTGGTGCCGTCATGGTCCTGGGGACAGGGCCAAAGTCCGTCGGTCCGCATGGTCCAAAGGGGGTGTTGTGCGTCGGGGCGGCGGGGCGGCGGGGCGGCGGGGTCAGTCGACCGGCCAGGTGTGCACCGGGGCGTTGAGGTGCATGTAGTCGATGTACTGGCGGGTCATGCGGCGCAGCGCTTCGTGCCGGTCGCAGTGGCCCGCGGCGCGGATGTGGTGGAACATCTCCTTCTGCCAGGTCGCGCCGTTGCGGCCGGTGACACAGCGCTGCTCGATGACGCCGAGCAGCGGCTCGCGCCAGGCCGCGTCCAGGCCGGAGCGTTCGAGGCCGCGGTGGGCCAGCGGCAGCAGTCGGCGCAGCACCAGTTCGGCGGCGGGCAGCTCGCCGGCGCCGGGCCAGTACAGCCGGGCCTCGATGCCGTGCCGGGCCGCGGTGTGCAGGTTGTCCTCGGCCGCGGCGAACGACATCCGGGACCACACCGGGCGTTCCTCCTCGGCCAGGGCGCGGGTCAGCCCGTAGTAGAAGGCGCCGTTGGCGAGGGTGTCGGCGACGGTGGGGCCGGCCGGCAGGACCCGGTTCTCCACCCGGACGTGCGGGCGGTCGCCGGCGACGGCGTAGACCGGGCGGTTCCAGCGGTAGATGGTGCCGTTGTGCAGGGTGAGTTCGCCCAGTTCGGGGATGTCGCCGCGGTCCAGGGTCTCGGCCGGGCTCTGGTCGTCGCACAGCGGGAGCAGGGCCGGGAAGTAGCGCAGGTTCTCCTCGAAGAGGTCGAAGACGCTGGTGATCCAGCGTTCGCCGAACCAGACCCGGGGCCGCACGCCCTGCGCCTTGATCTCCTCGGGGCGGGTGTCGGTGGCCTGCTCGAAGAGCGGGATACGGGTCTCGTGCCAGAGTTCCTTGCCGAACAGGAAGGGCGAGTTGGCGGCCAGCGCGACCTGGACGCCGGCGATGGCCTGCGCGGCGTTCCAGTACCCGGCGAACTCCTCCGGTGACACCTGGAGGTGGAACTGGGTGCTGGTGCAGGCGGCCTCGGGGGTGATGGTGTCGGCGTAGGTGCGCAGCCGGTCCACGCCGTCCACCTCGATGCGCAGGTCCTCGCCGCGGGCCGCGAAGATCTGGTCGTTGAGCAGGCGGTAGCGCGGGTTCTCCGACAGGGCGGCGGCGCCGGCGTCCCGCTGCCGCAGGGTGGGCAGGATGCCGGTCATGATCAGCTGGGTGCCGACCGACCTGGCCCGCTGGTCGGCGTGGTTGAGCGCGGCCCGGATCTCGGACTCCCAGGCGTCGGGGCCGCCGGCCGTCAGACTGCGCGGCGGGATGTTGAGCTCCAGGTTGAAACGGCCCAGCTCGGTGTCCCAGGCGGGGTCCGCGATCGCCGCCAGCGCGTCGCTGTTGCGCATCGCGGGCTCGGCCCGGTCGTCGACCAGGTTCAGCTCGATCTCCAGCCCGACCTGGGGCCGCTCCGACTCGAACCGTGACTCGCGCAGCATCTGCGCGAACGAGTCGAGGCACTCCTGCATCTTCACGCGGTAGCGGCGGCGGTCTTCTCGGGTGAAGACCAGAGCCGGCACATCCCGTCCCATCGGCTTCCTCCCGGGTTCTCCCCTCAGCCTGGCACTCCCGGGCGGCTCCCACCAGGCGGGACCGGCCCCGCCCGGTGGGCGACGGACCTCCCACGGTCCGGTGCCGTACGCCGTCCGGGTGACCGGCGGCCCGGGGGGCGCGTCGACGGACACCTCGGTGGCTGTGACGTACGCGTCCGTGGCCGGTGGGCATCAGGACCGTTTCCGGGGGCACTCTCACCGCCGGAGACACCGGCGTGAACGGTGGGGATCGGAGGCTGCCATGCTGTCGTACCGTCTGGAGCACGAGGTGCTGGTCATCACGGTGGAGGAGGACCCCGGGATCGGTGGCCGGGCCGCGCTGGCGAGCCGGATCACGGATCTGGTCGACGCCCACCGGCCGAGCCCGGTCGTCGTCGTCATCGGCGAGCGGGCGGCGGGCAGCGCGGCGGTCAGTGCCGTGCTGCGGGCCCACCAGTTCTGCGGCCGGCTCGGTGTCCTGATGTCCGTGGTCACCCACAGCGCGCCACTGCGCCGGCTGCTGGAGGCGGACGCGGACAGCCGCGGGCTGCGGCTGGTGGTGCACGCCCGCATGGACACGGCGATCAGCAGCAGCTTCGCCGCGGCGGCCTGATCCGCCGGTCGGTCCCGGGCGAGGGACCCGCACGTGGTTTCCGATGTCGTCAGCGGCGGGCGAAGGACAGGACCGCGAGGAGCGTGGCGGGGCTGCGGGTGGACAGGTAGAGGTAGGGCGCGGGGCGGTCCGGGCCGGCGAGTTCGATGCGCACGGCGGTCGGGACGTAGCTGCGCAGCACCATCGCCGCGGACACGTCGGCCCGCCGGGTGCGCCACAGGAAAGCCTCCTCGGCGTCCAGGATCTCCACCATGCCGAGGGACGTCAGGGGGTAGCGCAGCGGGCCCGCCGTGAGGTGACCGCCGGTCACCACGATGCCGGCGGAACCGTAGACGTACAGTCCGAGGGCGGTCAGCAGCACCGTGGCCGCCAGCCCGCCGGCCGCGACGGCGGGACCGAACGGCAGCAGGACCGCGGCGGCCATCGCGCCCGGCAGGGCGCTGAGCCAGAACCAGGTTCTCGGTACGGCGAGGCGTTCTTCGTACAGACGCATGCCACCAGCTTGTCAGGACGGCACGGCACGTCTCAGTCACCCCCGGGGGCGTGGCGAGCCCCCGGAGCGCGCCGGGGGCGTGCCGGTGCCGTCGTCAGGTGAGGACGGTCTCCCAGGTGTCGACGGCGTAGTGGAGTGTCATGCCGTGCCGGCCGTACAGCCGGGGCGCGCCGGTGGCGTTGGCCGTGTCGACGCCGAGGCCGACGGTGTCCCGGCCGCGCGCGGCGAACCGGGCGAAGGCGTGCCGCAGCAGGAGTCCGCCCAGGCCGCGGCCGCGTGCCTCGCGCAGGACGCCGACGTTGCGGATCCAGCCCATCGCCTCCCGGTCGTCCCGGGCCAGCAGGAACCCGGCGTCCCCCGTCTCGTCGGTGCCGGCGATCCACACCAGGGACCAGTCCAGCCGCTCGGCGTCGACGGCGTCCAGCCACTGCCGGTAGCCGCGCGGCCGGAAGCCGAAGTGCTCGGCGAACGACGCCTGGTGGAGCTCGTGCACCCGGACCCGGTCCGCCTCGGTGGCGCAGGCCCGCAGCCGCACCCCGGGCGGCGGCTCGGGGGCGTGGTCCCGCGCCGGGTCGAGCGGGCGGTGCAGCACGTGGTGGCGCCGCACGGTGCGCCAGCCGCGGGCCGTGAGCAGCGCGGTGTCGGTGGTGGGCACGGCGTTGAGGTGCAGGTGGACCACGGCGTGCCCGGCACCGCCCGCGCGTGCCGTGGCCAGGGCGCGCGCCTCCATCGCGGCCAGCAGCCGCAGTCCGGCCGGCTGGTGGTCGGGCAGCACGTAGTGGTCGATGTCGACGTGTTCCCCGCCGGAGTCGTTCCACAGCAGTCCGTACGCCACCGGCCGGCCGTCCTCGACGGCGACCCAGGAGTCGTGCGCCAGGTCCGTCCCGGGACGCTTCAGGTCGGCTTCGACGGTGTGCTGGTCGGTCTCGGGGCGGCCGATCTCGAGCACGTCGATCTCGTTGAGCAGCGCGGTGACGGCGGGGGCGTCCTCGAGGGAGACCGGCCGCAGGAAGGCAGCGGGCATGGGAGCAGGGTCGGTGGTGACGGCTCGTGACCGCAACGGCTTTTCGCCGGCCGCGAGCCGGTCAGCCCTGGCGGGCCTTGGCGCGCGGGTCCTTCTTGTTGATGACGAACGCGCGGCCCCGGCGGCGCACCACCTGCGCGCCGGGCCGGGCCTTCAGCGCCCGCAGGGAATTACGTACCTTCATGAGGGGTCTCCTTACTTCCGGCTCCGTCAGCTCTTCCGGCTCCGTCAGCTCTTCCGGCTCCGTCAGCTCTTCCGGCTCCGTCAGCTCTTCCGGCTCCGTCAGCTCTTCCGGCTCCGTCAGCGTCAGCGCTCTTCGCGGAAGGGGACGTGCTGGCCGGCGACCGGGTCGTACTTGCGCAGGACCAGCCGGTCGGGGTCGTTGAGCCGGTTCTTGCGCGTCACGTAGGTGACGCCGGTGCCCGCCGTCGACCTCAGCTTGACGACGGGACGTACGGTGCTGCGTGCCACGGTGATCCTTTCCTTGAGCCGGCCTCAGTGACCCGCTCATGTCATTCCGTGTCGCACAACAGTGGCCCGTGCCCAGGCATTCCCGCGGGGTCTCCCACCGTCCCCGGCAGACCTTGATGCAAGGTACACGTAGATGCATAATCGCCTTATGCAGAAGCCGGTCGTGGGCGAGGACGCCGACCCGGACGGCGAGGTGTCGTCCGAAGAGCTGATGATCGCCATGGAACTCATGGTCCGCCACGTACGCCGCAGCGCGGTCGCCGGCGGGCTCAGCACCGCCGCCTCCGCCGCCCTCGGGCGGCTGACCCGCGAGGGCCCGCAGCGGCTCACCGACCTGGCCCGGGACGAGGGCGTGTCCCAGCCGAACATGACCCAGCTCGTCACCCGCCTGGAGCGGGACGGCCTGGTCCGCCGGGTCGCCGACGCGCGGGACGGCCGCGGGGTGCTGGTGGAGGTCACCGACCCGGGCCGGGAGGTCTTCGGCCGGCGCCGCGCGCAGCGTTCGCGGGCCCTTCAGTCGCTGATCGACACCCTCGGGGAAGCGGAGCAGCGGGCCGTGCGGATCGCGCTGCCCGCCCTGGCCCGCGCCATCGAGGAGCACCGGGCCGGCCCCTGACCCGCACTCTGCTCCGCCGCCTGCCAGCCGTTCCCGTACAGCCTCGTACCAGGGAGAACACCGCGCATGAGCACCGCTTCGCACGACAAGGCCGCGAGTCCGTTCAAACAGCCCAGGGCCGTCTGGGCCGTCGCCTTCGCCTGTGTCATCTCGTTCATGGGCATCGGGCTCGTCGACCCGATCCTGCCCGCCCTCGCGGACAGCCTGCACGCCTCACCGAGCCAGGTCTCACTGCTGTTCAGCAGCTATCTCATCGTCACCGCCGTCGCCATGCTCTTCGTCGGCTGGGTCTCCAGCCGGATCGGCGCCAAGCGCACCCTGGTGACCGGGCTCGCGGTCATCGTGGTCTTCGCCGCGCTGGCCGGCACCACCGGCTCCATCAACGGCATAGTCGGTTTCCGGGCCGGCTGGGGGCTCGGCAACGCGCTGTTCATCGCCACCTCGCTCGCCGTCATCGTGGCCTCGGCGAGCGGCGGCTTCAGCGGCGCGATCATCCTCTACGAGACCGCGCTCGGCCTCGGCATCGCGGTCGGGCCGCTGCTCGGCGGCGAGTTGGGCGCCATCAGCTGGCGCGGCCCGTTCTTCGGCGTCGCCGTCCTGATGGCCGTCGCCCTGGTCGCCACCGTACTGTTCGTGCCCGGTCTGCCGAAACCGGCCCGGCCCACCTCGCCCATCGCCCCGCTCAAGGCACTGCGCCACCGCGGACTGCTGACCATGGGCATCATGGCGCTGCTCTACAACTGGGGCTTCTTCACCATGCTCGGCTACGCCCCCTACCCGATGGAGCTGAACGCCCATCAGCTCGGTCTGGTCTTCTTCGCCTGGGGCCTGCTGGTGGCCGCCTTCAGCGTGCTGTTCGCCCCCCGCCTCCAGGCCCGCTACGGCACCGCCCCGGTGCTCTACGCCAACCTGCTCGGCCTCGGCATCGTGATGGCCGTCATCGCCGCGGGCGTCGACTCGCCCGGTGTGGTGATCGTCGCCGTCATCGTCAGCGGCGCGTTCATCGGCATCAACAACACGCTGACCACCCAGGCCGTCATGCTCGTCTCCCCCGTCGAGCGCCCCGTCGCCTCCTCCGCGTACGGCTTCCTGCGCTTCATCGGCGGCGGGCTGGCCCCGTACGTGGCCGGCAAGCTCGCCGACGCCACCGACCTGGGTGTCCCCTTCTACCTCGGGGCGGCCACCTTCCTGCTCGCCATCCCGGTGCTGGCCAGCGGCCACCGGCTGCTGCGGCAGGCCGAACTGTCCACCGGGGAGGGGGAGCCGGTGCCGCCGGCCCTGGTCCCGGTCGGCCGGCCGGCCGCGCCGGGCACCCGGCCGGTGGTGGTGGCGGTGGGCGACCACGACCGGGCCGCCGCCATCGTGGACGCCGCGGCGCGCATCGCCCTCGACACGGGCAGCCCGCTGGAAGTGGTGCACGTCCAGCAGACGGCCGTGGTCGGGCAGCAGGCCGTCGACGCCGAGAGCGACCAGCGGGCCCGGACCGCCGTCACCGCCCACCTGGACCGGCTCGCCGGGCACGGCGTCACCGCCACCGGCCAGATCCTGACCAGCGTCGGCGACCACGCCGCCGCCGGCCGGGCGCTGGCCCGGCACGCCGCCGAACTGGGCGCCCGGTCGGTCGCGGTCGGCCGCTCACCGCGCGGTCCGCTCACCCAGTTCGCCGACGGCAGCTTCACCAGCGCCCTCACCCGGGCCGCCGGCTGCACCGTCGTACTCGTCGAACCCGATGCCACGCCCCGGCGGCTGACCGCCGGCACGCTGGCCGAACTGCGCGACAGCGCGGTCTGAGGCGGCGGTCCGCCCCGGGGCCGCCGGCCGGGGCGGCCCGCGTCAGGGCGTCGGCGTCGGCGGGGCCATCCGCTCGTCGTAGCCGGTGACGGGGTCGACGGTGCGGCCCGCGGCCCACCAGTTCTCGCGCGCCGTCTCGAGCACGGTCATCAGGAGGTCCTCCTCGGGCACCCCGGGACTGCGCCGCAGGTTCTCGACGACGGCCGCGAAGAGCGCCGCCTTCTGCTCGGCGGGGCGGTGGTTGAAGCAGAACTGGACGAACATGGTCCGTTCCCCGCGCGGCAGGCCGAAGACCACCGGCTGGATGCGGAAGTTGTCGGGATCGAGCTCGTGGAAGACGTGGAACTGGTCGTCCTCGGGAATCCTCAGCACGTCGACCATGGCCCGGTGCAGGCCGAGGGAGACGTCGTGCCGGTACTCGGGGGTCGTACCCCGGCGCAGATACACGTTGATGAAAGGCATGCCACCACGCTACGAGCGCCCGCGGCCATGCGGCCATGCGGCCATGCGGCCAACGAATGTCTGGCATACCCCCTATGCTGTCCACTCATGGACATGACGCTGGTCGGGCTGCGGGTGCTGCGTGAGGTGGCGGAGCGCGGCACGTTCACGGCGGCGGCCGAGGCGCTGGGGTACACGCAGTCGGCCGTCTCCCGGCAGATGGCGGGCCTGGAGCAGGCGGCCGGCGTCCGGCTCTTCGACCGGCACCCCGGCGGGGTACGGCTGACCGGTCCCGGGCGCGCGCTGCTGCGGCACGCGGTGGTCGCGCTGGACGCGGTGGCGGCGGCCGACGACGAACTGCACAGCACCGGGACCGACGGCGGCGCCGTCCGCCTCGGCTTCTTCCCGCCGGCCGGCCCGGTGCTCGTGGCCGCCGCGCTGGCGGCGCTGCGCCGGGACCGTCCCCGGGTCCGGGTGACGACCCGGGAGGCCACCACCCCGGCCCTGGTGCGGGCGGTGCGGGCGGGCACCCTGGACCTCGCCGTGGTCACCTCCCGGCCACCGCACCGCTCCCCCGACACCGAAGACCCGCCGCTGCGGGCCGAGCCGCTGCTCGAGACGCGGCTGGCCGTGGCGGTGCCGGCCGACGGCCCGTTCGGCGCGCGGGACCACGTCAGCGCCGCGGAGCTCGCCCGGGAGCCGTGGATCGCCGGGCCGGGCGGCACCGCCGAACCACTGCTGGGCGTCTGGCCGGGACTGCCCGGCCGCCCGGTGGTCCGGCACACCGCGCGAGACTGGCTGACCAGGCTGCACCTCGTCGCCGCCGGCGCCGGGGTCACCACGGCGACCCCGGCACTGCTCCCCGTCCTGCCCGCCGGGGTACGGCTGGTGGACGTGGCAGGGGCCGCCGCGGAGATCCGCCGGATCAGCCTGGTACGGATGCCGGGCGCCCTCGCGGCACCGGCACAGGCGCTGACGGCCGCACTGCGGCGACAGGCCGACCGGACCGCCGGCTGAGGCTGAGCCGACCGGACCGCCGTCCAGTCATCCCGAGCCCACCGCGGCCGGCGAGGGCCGTCCGCTGAGCCGACCGGGCCTTCGGCTGAGCGGCGCCGCAGCCCGGCGCGGCCTGCGCGGCCGGGCAGCCAGGGACGCCGAACAGTCAGGAGCACCCGGCAGTCACGGGGCGTCCCCCTGCCAGTCGAAGCGCCGGGCGTCCGGCGGGCGGGGCGCGTAGACGGCCCGGCCGCCGGGGCCGTACCTGCCTATCTCGGTGGGCAGGGCGATGCTCTCCGGCCTGCCGTCGCCGAACGTGCCGGTGACGTCCAGGAGCAGGCCGTCCAGCGGGCCGCCCACCAACTGTGCGTACACATGTCCGGTCCGGGGCCCGGGGTCACCGTGCTCGGCTCCGTAGACCCGGCCGCGCATGAACTCCGCCTCATCCATGCCGACCAGCCTCGCATCCGGCACTGACATCGGAGCCCTCCCGGTCAGCCGTCCATCGCCTCGGCCAGGCTGCGGGGCCGCAGGTCCGTCCAGTGCGTCTCCACGTGGTCCAGGCAGGACTGCCGGGAGGCGGGGCCGTGGACCACCCGCCAGCCGGCCGGGACCTCGGCGAAGCCGGGCCAGAGGCTGTGCTGGCGCTCGTCGTTGACCAGGACCAGGTAGACCCCGTCGGGGTCCTCGAACGGGTTGCTCGTCGTACCGCTCGTCACGTCGCTCATCGGTCGCTTCCTCACTCTCTCGGGGTGCGGGGGTCCGGACGCAGTCGTCCGTCGGCCGTCCGGCGGACGGACCGGCCCGTGCGGTACATGCGGGAGCCGGGCCGGCCGAACGGGTCGGCGACGAACCGCTCGGCTGTCGGACCCGGGCGGCCCGGCCGACCTCCGGCCGGTCCCGTGCCGCCCAGGTACAACTGGCCGGTGACGCCGGCCGGCACGGGCTGGAGGTACCCGTCCAGGACGTAGGCCCGCGAGCCCGGACCGGCGTCGTCGGCGCGGGTGAGCCGGCGGTACTCGGCCGGGTGCAGCAGCGCCAGCCGGGCGACGGGGGTGTCCGGGCGGGCCAGGGCGTCGGTCAGCAGGGTCCGCAGGTGACCGAGGGCACGGTCGGCGGTGGCGGCGTCGAAGAGCCCGGGGTGGTAGGTCGCGCGGGCCGCGCCGCCGCGCACGTCGAGCAGCAGGTCGAGCGGGGCGGGGAAGCCGGTGCCGGGCCGGCCGGCGGTGGCGAACGCCGTGTTGAAGAACAGGCCGCCACCGCGCGTCGGCGCCGGACGCACCTCGTCGGCCAGCATCTCGACCGGCAGCCGCTGGCTCTCGGCCCGCTGCCACACCTCGGTCACCCGCCGCACCAGTTCCCGGAAGCCGGGCTCGTACCGCAACGACACCCGCACCGGGAGCCCGTCGTGACCGGCCGTCAGGTCCGTCGCGCCGCTGTAGCGGTGCAGCAGCGCGAAGAAGGCGGCCAGCAGCACGGGGCCCGGGGCGTCCGGCACACCGGTGAGGGTGCGCGTGCGCCGGTGCGTGGACGGCCGGCGCGGGTGGGGCCGGTCGCAGGGCAGCGGCACCTCCGGGGGCGGCGGGGTGAGCAACCGCCGCCAGTGGGCCAGGGCTTCCTCGGCACCGCACACGACAACGCGCCTCCCGCCAGGTCGGTCACGGCCCCGGGGCCGGACCGGCGCCATCGTAAAGTAAGGGTCACCTGATGCACAGGGCGCGCAGCCATGCGGAGACCACACCCTGCCCACCCGTTGCTAGGTAAGCCTAACCTTATCTAGCATGTGCCTGCTGGGAGCAGCCTGTGTTCTTTCCGGGGAACGCCGGGTTCCCGCGACGGGAGGCGATGACGCGGTGACGACGTTGCACAGTGGGCCGGATTCCGTCTACGACGTGCTGGGCATCGGATTCGGTCCGGCCAACCTCGCCCTCGCGATCGCCCTGCACGAACACGGCGTCGGCGCGGGCCCCGAGGCGCCGTTCCGCGCCGGGTTCCTGGAGCGGCAGCCGCGGTTCGGCTGGCACCGGGGCATGCTGATCGACGACGCCACCATGCAGGTGTCCTTCCTCAAGGACCTGGTGACGATGCGCGACCCCACCAGCGACTTCAGCTTCCTGTGCTACCTGCGCGAACACGGCCGGCTGGCCGACTTCCTGAACCAGAAGACGCTGTTCCCGCTGCGGGTGGAGTTCCACGACTACTTCGAGTGGGCCGCCGCCCGCCTCGGGCATCTCGTCGCGTACGGCGCCGAGGTCGTCGCGGTGCGGCCGGTCACGGAGGACGGCGAGGTCCGCTGGTTCGACGTGGTCAGCCGGGACCCGGCCGCGCCCGACCGGCACACCGTGCGCCGCGCCCGCGCCCTGTGCGTGGCCACCGGCCTGGAGCCCCGGCTGCCGCCCGGTGCCGTACTGTCCGACCTGGTCTGGCACACCAGCGAACTGCTGCCCCGGGTCGCGGAGTTGGTCCGCTCCGGGCGGCCGGTGCGGCGCGCGGTCGTCCTCGGGGCCGGTCAGAGCGCCGCCGAGGCCGTCGACTACCTGCACCGCAAGCTGCCGGACGCGGAGATCTGCTCGGTGTTCGCCAAGTACGGCTACACACCCGCCGACGACAGCCCGTTCGCCAACCGCATCTTCGACCCGGCGGCCGTGGACGTCTTCTACGCCGCGCCCGCCGAGGTCAAGCAGTCCCTGTTCGACTACCACCGCGGCACCAACTACTCGGTGGTCGACACGGAGTTGATCGAGTCGCTGTCCCGGACCATGTACCAGGAGCGGGTGCAGGGCAGGCAGCGGCTGCGGATGCTCAACGTCTCCCGCATCCGCGAGGTCGAGACCAGCGACCACGACGTCCGGGTGACCGTCGAGTTCCTGCCGACCGGCGAGCGCGAAGTCCTTGCCTCCGACATCCTCGTCCACGCCACCGGCTACCGGCCGCAGGGCATCGGGGACAGCCTCGGCGAGGTCGCCAAGCTCTGTCTGCGCGACGACGAGGACGCCCTGCGGGTCGGCCGCGACCACCGGGTGGCGACCGCGCCGGGCGTCACCGCCGACGTCTACCTCCAGGGCGGCACCGAACACACCCACGGGCTCAGCTCGACCCTGCTGTCCACCACCGCCGTGCGCGCCGGGGAGATCTGCGCGTCCCTGCTCGCGCGGCACGGCGTCCGGGCGCCGCGCGGGTGACCCGGACCGGCCGCGGCGGGGCCCGTACGGCAGGATGAGGCCATGAGCGTAGTCAAGATCAACGTACTGACCGTGCCCGCCGAGCAGCGGGAGACGCTGGAGAAGCGCTTCGCCTCCCGGGCGCACGCCGTGGAGAACTCCGACGGCTTCGAGTGGTTCGAGCTGCTGCGTCCGGTCGAGGGCACCGACACCTACCTGGTCTACACCCGGTGGCGCGACGAGGAGTCGTTCCAGGCGTGGATGGAGGGCCCGATGAAGTCCGCCCACCAGGGCGGCGGCGCGGCGGGCGAGCGTCCGAAGCCGGCGGCGAGCGGCTCCACGCTGTGGTCCTTCGAGGTGGTCCAGCAGACGGGCCCGGCGGCCGGCGCGTAGCCGGGGGCGGGCGCAGCGGGGGGCGGGCCGGCCGCCACCGGTCCGCGCTCCGGTGCCTCGCCGGGACGGCCGTCCCCGCCCGCCGGTGACCGGCCCGGCCGGGTGCCCGGACCGCCGTACCGGTCCGGGTCAGCCGACCGGTCCGGCGGCCGTGGCGGCGACGGTCCGGGGCGTGGCGGGGCCGGCCGCCGGGCCCGGCCGGAGCGTTTCCAGGGCGGCGTGGCAGGCGGCGACGATACGGGTGTTCTCGGCGGTGTCCCGGACCGCGACGCGCACCGCGCGGCCCCCGTAGGCCGGTGACAGCGGGGTGAGGTCGCGCAGGTACACCCCGTGGCGGCGGCACTCGGCCACCATCCGGGCGGCGCCCGGCCCGTCGGGCGGCAGGGTGAGGGTGAGGAAGTTCGCCACGGACTCCTCGACCGTCACCGTCGCGTCCAGGGCCGCCAGGCCGGCGGCGAGACCCCGGCGCAGGGCGCGGGTGCGCAGCCAGCGGTCGGTGTAGTACGCCGGGTCGCCCAGCGCCGCCACCGCGGCCAGCTGGGCCGGGAGCCCGAGCTGCCAGGGCGGCGTCCACTCGCGCAGGAGTGCCGCGGTGGCCGGTTCGGCCACCAGGTGGGCGACCCGCAGGCCGGACAGCGCGTACATCTTCGACAGCGAGGCGCAGACCACCACCCGCGGGTCGGTCGCGGCGAGTGCGGCGAGCGACTCGGTGAGTCCCGCGTAGCCGATGTACGCCTCGTCGATCCACCAGCGGGTCCGGGGCGGCGCGGCGGCGAGCAGCGGCCGCAGCCCGGCGGCGGGGGCGTGCACGCCGGTCGGGTTGTTCGGGTTGACCAGGACGACGAGGTCGTAGTCGCCGGCCGCGACGGTGGCCGCCAGCCGGTCCGGGTCGATCCGCCAGCCGTCCTCGCGGCGCAGCCGGAACCGGTCGACCCGGCAGCCGATCACCCGCTCGGTGACATGGGCGTACTCGCCGTAGCAGGGGTCCGTCAGCAGCACCCGGCTGTCGGGGGTCAGCCACCGGCCGAACGCCCGGTAGATCAGGTCGGAGGAACCGGCGCCCACCGCGAGCGTCTCCACCGGCAGCGCGCGGGCGGCGGCGATCCGCGCGAGCAGCCCCTCGGCCCCGGCGGGCGGTGAGGTGCGGGCGGTCCAGGCCGGGTCCTCGGCGAGCGCCGCCCGCACCCCGGGGGCCGGCGGGAACCAGGCGTCCAGCACGTCGGCGGCGACGATCCGGTGGCGCCGGCCCAGGTCGGTGAAGTCGGTGCCGATGGCGGTGAACGAGGCGCCGCCGTGTTCGCAGCCGTCCGGCGGAAAGGCGAACGGCACGTCCAGCCGCCAGTCGGTCCGGGCGCGCAGCCGGTCGACGGCGGCGCGGTGCCGGCCGGCCGCGGCCCGGCTCAGCTCGCGCACGCTCCCGGTCAGCACCTCGAAGGTCGGGGCGCCGCTGCGGACGGTACGGCCCGCGGGGCGCAGTCCGGTGGCCAGATACATGGGGAGCAGGTCGGTGCGGCCCATCGCCACCACCCGGCGGCCGCCCCGGGCCGCGATCCAGCGCAGCGCCGCGTACATCAGCAGCGGCGCGGCGGCGGTGGACCGGCGCTCCGGTTCGACGGTGAGCAGCCGGACCTCGAACACGCCGTCCTCGGCCAGCACCGGCAGTTCCTCGCGGGTGAGGTACTTCTCCAGCGCGTAGCGGCCCGCCCCGGGCGGTGTCACGCTGACGAAGCCGGTGCGGACCGGGCCGTGCGCCACGACCAGGTACACGTTGTCGCCGTCGAGCCCGTCGTGCAGCTGTCCGGACGGGTGCGGCGGATGCTGGCCCAGTTCCCGCGCGTACACCCGGTGGCGCAGTTCGTGGATCCAGGGGAGATCCTCGGTGGTCGCCATGCGCACTTGCGGGTCACGGGCCATGAGTACCTCTTCCGCCGCGGGATGGGCCCCCATCGTGCGGGACGGCGGCGGGGCGGGGCAGCGCGGTGGGACGCAGCCGGTGTGAGTACGCGTACTCAGGCGCGGTCGGCCGCGGTGTGCCGGGCCAGGAACGCGTGGGTGCGCTCGGGGGTGGCGACGATGCGCCACTGCCGGTCCGGGTGGCCGAAGTTGTCGGTGAACTCGTCGGCGGCGCCGCGCAGTTCGCTCATGGCGCCGAGCAACTGCCGTACGTGTTCGGGTGGCTGGAGCATGAGGTCGGACCAGCCGGCCGCGCCCCTGACGACCTCGGCGCGGCGGGTGGCGACCCGGCGGCAGAACAGTTCGTCGAAGACGGGGTCCGCCAGGACGGCCTCGGCGACCACCTCGGCGCTGTAGGAGGCGATGTTGGCGCCCTGCCCGACGATGGGGTCGACGACGGTGTGGGCGTCGCCGAGGGCGAGCGCGCACCGCCCGCCGGGCAGTCGCGCCCAGTCCGCCCGTACGGTCGGCACGACCGCCGTCCGGACCAGGTCGAGCGGGCCGGTGAGGCCGAACCCGGCCGGTGCGGTCCGGGCGGCGACGGTGGGGTGGTGGGCGGCGAGTTCGTCGAGCACCGCCCGGCGGAAGACGGCCGGACCGGTCCGGTGGTCGATCTCGCAGAGGGCGTCGGCGCCGCCGCCGGGCACGCACTCGAAGAGCAGCGCGGTGACGTGTCCGTCGCGGGAGTACAGCGGTATCTCGATCAGTTCGCCGCGGCCGGGGGCCAGCGACAGGGTGACGCCCTTGGGTTCGGCCGGGGCGATGCCGTGGTAGAGGCCGGCGCACAGCCGGCGGCGCGGCGCGGTGGCCGAGCCGGGGCCGTCGAGCCGGGCGAAGAGACCGGCCAGCGGTCCGCGTCCGGCGGCCACCACGAGGAGGTCGTGCCGGGCCGCGAGCCGCTCCACGTCGGCGGCGGCCACCGGGCCCACCCGCAGCTCGCCGCCGCGTTCCTGGAACACGTCGGTCAGGGCGGGCAGCACCAGACGGTGGTCGACGCCGCAGGAGGGGCTGGTGAAGTCACCGCGGAAGGACAGCGGGCGGGGGCCGCCGACGTAGTGGTGGTGGCAGGTGTAGCCGTATTCGGCGGCGGACCAGAAACCGACACCGAGCGCCGCCTCCCGGCGCAGGGTGGGGGCGTGGTGCGCGACGGTGGCCGGCAGCCGGCCGGTGGCCACCTGGGCCGGGGTCCGGTCGCTGTAGAGGGTGACGGGCAGGTCGTGCTGCCGCAGCAGAAGGCCCAGGTGGAGACCGGCGATCCCCGCCCCGATGATTCCGATGTCCGGCATGGCGACGCTCCTGGGAGGCGGCCGTCGCGCCCCGTCCGCGCGGGGACCGCGACTTGGTGGCTGGCTGGTGCGTGGGGTGCATGGGCTTGCGCGGGGAAGCCCTACCCTCCCGCGCGGCCGGTATGCGCGGTGTTCCGCGGGGCGGGCACCGCGGCCGGCGGGGCGGTGGCCGCGGGGCTCGGCCGCCCGTCCCTCAGTGGGTGGTCACGGCGGCCCGTTGACAGCCGGGCGGCTGGATCACACAATCGGTCCATGCTCATCTACTGGTTCGAGTCAGCCGCGGGGCCTCTGCGCGTCCCGAGGCGAACCGGGTGTGAGCGCTCCGGCCGTTAGCCGGAGACCTTCCGCGCGTCCGAATCCGAGCCCGAGGGCTCGGTGTTTTCACCGCGTTCACCGGCGTCCCGTCGCATCGGACGCCCACCCGCCGTTGCCGGAGCCGGCCATGACGGCGGCGCGCCGCGGACGGCCCTTTCCCGCGTACCGGGTGGTGTCCCGTCCGCCCCGCTCCGCGTGTCCGCCGTGCCGTTCGCCCGCCCCGGCCCGAAGGAGAGGACCCCATGACCGCCACGGTCGACCTGCCGGCAGCCACGCTCCGCACCGCGCGCATCCCGGGAGACGGGATCTACGAGGGGCCGCGCGTCCTGCGCCGGCTGCCCGACGGGTGGCAGGAGCGCCCGTACGAACTCTTCGACGTCGTCCCGCGGGCCCGCACCATCGGGGCCGAGATCCGCGGGGTGGACCTCTCGGGTCCGCTGTCCCCCGCCCTGCGCGCGGAGCTGGACCGTGCTCTGTTGGAGTGGAAGGTGCTCTTCTTCCGGTCCCAGCACCTCAGTTCCGACCAGCAGCGCGCCTTCGCCCGGAACTGGGGCGAGCTGGAGACCAACCCGCTGCTGGCCGCCGGCACCAGCGAGGACGTCGTCCGCTTCGACAAGAGCCGCGGCGCCACCCCCACGTTCGAGAACGTCTGGCACACCGACGTCACCTTCCGCGAGCGCCCGGCGCTGGGCGCGGTCCTGCAACTGCGCGAGGTGCCCCCGTTCGGCGGTGACACCATGTGGGCGGACATGGCCGCCGCCTACGACAACCTCCCGCAGCAGGTGAAGGACCGGATCGACGGTGCCCGCGCGGTGCACGACTTCATCCCCGGCTTCGCCCGCTTCTACGGTCCCGAGCGGCTCGCCCCCTTCCAGGACCGCTTCCCGCCCGTCGAACACCCCGTGGTGCGCACGCATCCGGCGACCGGGCGGCGGATGCTGTTCGTCAACACCTCCTTCACCACGCACATCACCGGCATGGACCGCGAGGAGAGCGACCGGCTGCTGCGGTTCCTGTTCCAGCAGGCGCATGTGCCGGAGTACCAGGTGCGGTTCCGCTGGCAGCCGGGCGACATCGCGTTCTGGGACAACCGCGCCACCCAGCACTACGCCGTGGGCGACTACGGCACCGATCACCGCGTCGCCGAGCGCGTCGCCATCGCCGGCGACCGCCCGTACTGACCCCGCGCCCCCGGGTCCGGCCCGGGACGGGGTGACCGTCCCGGGCCGGGTCGCGCGGTCCGTCGGAGATCAGGAGGCGGACTGGTCCCACAGGTCGCACTTGTGCCGTTCGGGGAAGGTGGTTCCCGGGGTGATCGCCTCGGGGGCGAGGGTCTGCACCTGCGGGAAGAGCGGCCAGCGCGGCGCGCCGGCCGCGTACGGGACGCCGGTCTTGGCGAAGTTGGTCCAGTAGCCGAGCATCGAGTCGGCCAGGGCGTTCTGCGCGGGGGTGCCCTCGACGCCGCCGAAGACGTAGCGGATCTCGGAGCCGTGCGGGGCGCCGATCGGGAAACTGACCGGCAGGCCGAGGTGGTCCATGGCCTGGCGGTCGGCGAACTCGTACTGGTAGGACCGCACGTACCGGGCCGCCAGACCCGCCGTCCGGGACTGCGGGCAGGCGAACGGGGAGTCGGTGAGGATCGCGCCCAGGGCTTCGGCGGGCGTGCCGTAGTCCGAGAGCGGATAGCGGGCGAGGATCGCGTCGGCCCGCTCGCCGTACAGGGCCCGGACCGCCGGCGGGTATCCGGCGGCGGTGAGCGGGCGGCCGGCCAGGTCGTAGGTGGTCGCCACGGAGAGCCGGCCCTCGTCGGCGGTGGTGCCCTGGAGCACGGGGACCCGGTGGAACCGTCCGCTCTCCAGCGCGTCGGTCACCTGCCGGGGCAGTACCGCGCCGTCGACGTTGGGCGTCCAGCGGGCGGTGGGACTCTGCGCGGCGGTGAGCAGCCGGTCGGCGGGCAGCGCGCGCAGGCACGCGGCGTCCGCGCAGCCCAGCGACTGGGCCCAGGCGGTGCCGCCGCGCTCCTGCGACTCCTGGGTGGGCAGGGTGAACCCGCAGCCCGACTGGGCGATGGCCCGGTCGAACAGGCCCGCGGTGCGCGGCGAGACCAGGTTCTGGCAGACGCTGCCGCCGCCCGCCGACTCGCCGAAGATCGTGACGTTGCCGGGGTCGCCGCCGAAGGCCGCCGCGTTGTCGCGTACCCAGCGCAGCGCGGCCTGCTGGTCGAGCAGGCCGTAGTTGCCCGAGATGCCCTCGGCGGACTCCCCGGCCAGGCCGGGATGGGCCAGGTAACCGAAGGCGCCGAGCCGGTAGTTGAGGGTGACGACGACCACGTCGCCGTCGGCCGCGAGGGTGCTGCCGTCGTAGAAGGCCCCGGAGCCGACGGTGAAGCCGCCGCCGTGGATCCAGACCATCACCGGCCGTTTGAGCGGGGCGGGCCGGGCCGGGGTGTGGACGTTGAGGTAGAGGCAGTCCTCGCTGGGGGTGCCGGGTCCGGCCAGGTCGCCCCACGGGCTGCCCGAGGCGGTCTGCATGCACGGGTCACCGGGGGTGGTGGCGTCCCGGACGCCGGACCAGCGCGCGGGCGGCACCGGCGGGCGCCAGCGCAGCGATCCCACCGGCGGGGCGGCGTAGGGGATGCCGAGGTAGGAGTGCGCGCTCTCGCCCGCCGCGCCCCGTACCTGGCCGTAGCGGGTGGTGACGGTGGGGCCGTCGGCGGCGACGGCGGGAGTGGACCACGCCCCGGTGGCCAGCAGCAGCAGCGTGCCCGCCCAGACCCCTATATGTCGTGCCCATGACATTCCAGTTGGCATTACGGGTACCTCCGTCGGGAGAGGGTGCCAAGCAACGACCTCCGCAGTCTCGCCGTACCGGGGTCCGGCCCGCACCACGTGAATCACCGGTCCCCGGACACATCCGGGCCGGCCCCGGCACCGAGCCGGGGCTCGGTCTTGCGTGTGCCGCGGGTCTTCGGGTACAGCCTTTGCATGACCCGTCTCGACGGTCCCGGTGACGACCTCCAGGCCGTCGCCCGGGAGCTGGCCGGTGCCGTGGACAGTCTGACGACCCTGTGGTCAGTGGCGGCGCAGGGCGCGGCGCTGCGGCTGTCCCCGCATCAGCTGCGCGCGCTGCGCACCCTGGAGGAGGCGCCGGGGCTGAACCTGACGGGCCTCGCCCAGCGGCTGGACATCGGCCCGCCCACCGCCAGCCGGCTCTGCGACCGGCTGGTGGCGGCCGGGCTGCTGGAGCGGGACGCGCATCCACACCGGCGGCGGGAGGTGCGGCTGCGGCTGAGCACCCAGGGCCGGCGGGTACTGGACGAGGTGGCCGACCGGCGGGCGCGGGCGCTGGCCCGCGCGCTGGCGGGGATGGCGCCCGCCGACCGGGCGGCGCTGCGCCGCGGACTGCGGTCCTTGCGCCAGGCGGCCGTGGAGCCGGGCCCCGCCGCGCAGTGAGCCGTTCAGCACGGTGCCGCCGGGTCCCAGACGACGACGGTGACCGCGGTCCCCCGGCCGGGTTCCGTCTCGATCGCGAACTCGTGGACCAGCCGTCTGGCCCCGCTCAGGCCGAGTCCGAGGCCGCCGCCGGTGCTGTAGCCGTCGCGCATCGCCCGCTCGACGTCGGGGATGCCGGGACCGTTGTCGGTGAACACCAGCCGGACGCCCCGGGCCCGCTCGCCGCCCAGCGTGCCGATGTCCAGCTGTCCGCCGCCGCCGTGCAGCAGGGTGTTGCGGGCCAGCTCGCTGGCCGCGGTGACGAGTTTGGTCTGGAGCACCAGGCCGAACCCGAGGCCGGCCGCGGTCCGCCGGACCTGCTGCCGGACCCAGGCCAGGTCCGCGTCGGAGCCGATCGGCAGGATGACGGTGGCCGCGCGCACCGGGGCCGGCCCGGCGGCGGGCCGGTCCCGCGCGGGTGCGGTCATCGCGGACTCGCCGGCCCGGCCGCGGCGGACCGTTCCCGGCGGTCGGTCAGGGAGACTCCGGCCCGCTCCGTCACCCGCATCGTCTCCCTCAGCGCGACCGCCCGGGGCCGCCGTCGGCCGTGCCGTCCCGACCGTTTATTGCCGTATGACAAACATTAGCCCGGCGCGGGCCGCGGGAACAACAACGCGGGGGTCAACGACCGTGCCAGTCCAGGCAGACCACGAGGGCGTCGTCGTCCGGCGCGCCGCGGCCGCGGTGGCCGGTCAGCTCGCGCAGGACGGCGCGCGGCACCTCGGCGGCGGGCAGCAGCCGGGTGGTCTGCACGGCCCGGGCCGGCGCGCCGTCGCCGTAGACCTCCCCCTTCGGCGAGACGGCCTCGTAGACCCCGTCGCTGACGGAGACGAGCCGGTCGCCCGGCCGTACCTCGAACTCCTGCGCAACGTAGTCGGTCTCCTCGAACATGCCGAGCGGCAACTGGGCCTCGAAGTCGACCCGTTCCACCCGTCCCGCGCGCAGTCGCAGCAGCAGCGGGGAGCCGGCGTCGACCACCCGGGCGCGTCCCGTGGCGAGTTCGAAGTCGAACATGAGGACGGAGAGATAGCTGCGGCCGCGGTAGTGGGCGAAGACCGCCTGGTCGGCCAGGCACGCCTGGTCGGCGATCGGCAGGCCCGCCCGGCGCGCGTTGCGCAGGGCGTTGACCGCCAGGTTGGTCAGCAGCGACGCCTCGGTGCCCTCGCCCATGCCGTTGGTGACGTACAGCATGAGGTGGTCGGCGGTCGCGGACCAGTCGAAGTTGTCGCCGAAGACGGCGTACGCGGGCTCCAGTTGGGCGCCGAGTTCGTACTCGGGCCGGGCGCAGGAGCGGCCGGGCAGCAGTTGCCACTGCATCTCGGCGGCCAGGGTGAGCCGGTCCGTGCGGCGGGCCAGCAGATAGCGGTCGGTGTCGCGTTCGGCGACGATCAGCTCGTGCCCGAGCACTTCGGCGATCTCCGCGAGTTCGGGCAGGGCGGCGCGCGCCCGGTCCGCGTCGGGCAGTTGCACCGACAGCACGCCGAGCCGGTCGCCGCGCACGGTGACCGGCAACTGGGCCCGGGCCCGGCCGTCGCCGGCCGGTTCCAGGTACGGCTGCTGGGCGCCGAAGGCCCGGCCCGCCGGGCCGTTGTGCACGGAGACGGGGTGCCCGGTCTCCGGCGGTGCGGTCACCGGCCGCAGCACGGTGAGGCCGTAGTCGACGAGATAGAGCTGGACGTCGTCCGCCGCGTATCCCCGCGCCAGTGCGCGGCGGGCGGTCTCGGGCAGTTCGTGGGGCGCCGCCGTGCGCAGCGCGCGTACGGCGGTCTCAAGTCTGTACACGGCAGTGAATGCACCTGTCCTCTTCTGTCTTGGGGCACCTGTCCTGAAGGCACCTGTCGTGGGGCACTCGTGCTGGGGCGTTCGTCTTCGGGGCGCGGGACGTCGGCGACGTCGGCCGGCGGCGCGCGCCTAGTAGGCTGACGGCTCGTCCAGCGCCTGCGAGAGGGTGATCGTGAGCGTCTTCCGTCCCCGCCCGGAGCCCGCTGAGGTCGCGCGGGTGACCGCCACGGCCGCGGAGCTGCTGGAAGTTCTGTGGGGCCGGGCCTCGACCGCCCCGGCCTCCGCGTCCCAACTGCGCGTCCTGCACATCCTGGAGCACCACGAGGGCATCACCCTGGGCGCCCTCGCCGACTCCCTCGCCTCCACCCCGCCGTCCACCAGCCGGCTCTGCGACCGGTTGCAGGCGGCCGGTTTCGTCGAGCGGGCGACGCGCCCGGACGACCGGCGCGAGGTCCAGCTGCGCCTGAGCGGCCGGGGCCGCGCCTTCCTCGCCGACCTGCGCGAGCGGCGGGAGCGGGAGGTGCGGTCGGTGCTGGCGCTGATGTCGGCCGCCGAGCGCGGCGCGCTGCTGACCGGGCTGGAGGCGTTCTGCGCCGCCGCGACGGCCCGGACACACGGCGACGTCCGCGAAGTCGACGGCCGTACGGCCTGACCCTCATCCCGCCGGAACCCGCCGGCCCGCTGCCCGTTCATGTGCGACACGGCCACCACGTCCGGGGCCGCCTCCTCTCGCGAGCCGGATACCCCGTGCGGCGCGCGATGTGCCCGGCCCGGCCTGTGGCGAACGTCTCGGGCCCGGCGTCCGCCCCGGGTCAGCCGGCCAGCAGCGCGCCGAACCGGGCGGCGTCGACGTTCCCGCCGGAAGCGATGACGCCGATCCGCCGCGGCGGTTTCTCGACACGGCCGGCCAGCAGGGCGGCCAGCGCGGTGGCGCCGCTGGGTTCGAGGACGATCTTCAGTCGTTCGAAGGCGAAGCGCAGGGCCTGCACGATCTCCTCGTCGGTGACGAGCGCGATGGCGTCCACGAGGCGCCGGTTGACGGCGAAGGTGATCTCGCCGGGGGTGGGCAGGGCCTGGCCGTCGGCGATGGTGTGCGGGACGGGCACGGTGACGCGCCGGCCGGCGGCGAGGGAGCGCTTGGTGTCGTCGCCCGCTTCGGGTTCCACGCCGATCACCCGGACCGCCGGGTGCAGCGCCTTCGCGGTGACGGCGCTGCCGGCGATGAGCCCGCCGCCGCCGACCGGTACGACCAGGGCGTCCAGCGGGCCGGTGTCCTCGAACAGTTCGAGCGCGGCGGTGCCCTGGCCGGCGATGACGTGCGGATGGTCGTAGGGCGGGATCAGGGCCATGCCGCGGTCCCGGGCGAGGGCCTCGCCGAGCGCGGTGCGGTCCTCGGTGTAGCGGTCGTAGGTGACGATCCGCGCGCCGTATCCGGCGGTGGCCGCCCGCTTGGCGCGCGGGGCGTCCTCGGGCATGAGGATCACGGCGGTGGTGCCGAGTTCGCGGGCGGCCAGCGCGGTGGCCTGGGCGTGGTTGCCGGAGGAGTAGGCGGCGATGCCCTTGGCCCGCTGCTCGGGGGAGAGCCGGGCGGCGGCGTTGTAGGCGCCGCGGAACTTGAAGGCGCCGACCCGTTGGAAGTTCTCGCACTTGACGAAGACCTCGGCGCCGATGCGCGCGTTCAGCGTGCGGGAGGTCAGTACCGGGGTGCGGTGGGCGACGCCCGCGAGGCGCGCGGCGGCGTCGCGGACGTCGTCGAAGGTCACGGGCGAGGCGGCGGCCATGTTGCGTCCCTGGAAGGTGAGGCGGCGGTCCAGGAGGACCGGGTGGGGAATGCGCACCCGGCGTCAGCCTAGTGACGGGGGGCGCGTACGGGACACACGCGGGCCGGGGAAGGGCCCGATGGGGAAAGACTGCGGGCGGGGAAAGGCTCTGGGCGGGGAAGGACTTCGGGCAGGGAGGAAGCGCGGCCGGGAAAGGACTTCGGGCAGGGAGGGAGCGCGGCCGGGAAAGGACTTCGGGCAGGGAGGAAGCGCGGCCGGGAAAGGACTTCGGGCAGGGAGGAAGCGCGGCCGGGAAAGGACTTCGGGCAGGGAGGAAGCGCGGCC
>NZ_JBQOUX010000309.1:0-264 GCF_052216785.1 Streptomyces sp. JW3
GTCCAGGACTGCAGGAACGGCAGCTCGGCGAGGCCGGCGACGGTCCGGCGATAGGAGGCCGCGGCGTCGCGGGCCGCGCGCAGGCAGTCGTCGGCGTCGGCACCGCTCTCGCGTCCGGCCAGGACGAGGCTCGCGGCGAGGCGTTCGAGATCCCATTCCCACGGCCCGAGAATCGTCTCGTCGAAATCGTTGATATCCATCACGATCTCGCCGCGCTGGGTGCCGTAGAGGCCGAAGTTGGCGGCGTGCGCGTCGCCACAGATC
>NZ_JBQOUX010000310.1:0-262 GCF_052216785.1 Streptomyces sp. JW3
CAAAGGAAATTGTAAAAAAGTATAACTTTAATACGAAAAAAAGTTTAGGCCAAAATTTTTTAATCGATAAAAACATCATTCAAGAAGTATTAAGAAAAGCAGAAATTAATGACGAAATTGGTGTTATTGAAGTGGGTCCAGGAATCGGATCACTTACTGAACAACTTGCAAAAGTCGCAAAAAAAGTTGTCGCTTTTGAAATTGACGACCGTCTAATCCCAGTATTAGATGATACGTTAAGTGCGTATGATAACATTAAAAT
>NZ_JBQOUX010000311.1:0-262 GCF_052216785.1 Streptomyces sp. JW3
TGGTCGCGCTGTGGACAGGCGAGGGCCGGGTCGCCTCCGCGGTGCGGGTGGAGCTCACTGCCGGGCATACGCACGCGGGGACGTGATGGTTCAGCTGACCACCCGTTCCAGGGCCCGCAGGTCGGCCTCGAGCGCGCGGAACAGCAGGTACGAGCCGATGAAGGCGATGATGCCGCCCACACACAGCACCCGGACCGCGACGATCACCGAGGGGATGTCGGCGGGCGGCAGGAAGGTCAGCCCGGCCACCGCGAGCAGCGGC
>NZ_JBQOUX010000312.1:0-260 GCF_052216785.1 Streptomyces sp. JW3
GCGTCGTCCAGCACGATCAGGTCGTCGTCCTTGGAGACGCACGGGAAGTAGCCGTACACCACGGCGGCTTCGAGCAGGTTCTCCGTCTGGAGCCGGTCCAGCAGGCCGCGCAGCCGGGGCCGGCCCTCGCTCTCGACCAGTTCCTCGTACGAGGGTCCGTCGCCGGTGCGGGCCTGCTTCAGTCCCCACTGGCCCTTGAACAGGGCGCCTTCGTCCAGCCAGGAGGCGTACTCCTTGAGCTGGATGCCCTTGACCACCCG
>NZ_JBQOUX010000313.1:0-260 GCF_052216785.1 Streptomyces sp. JW3
GGGTGAACGGGCTGGTCGGCGAGACGAGCACGTCGACCTGTTCGTACGCGGCGTCGAAGTCGCGCGCGATCATGGTGCGCACCTTCAGAGCCTGGCCGTAGTAGGCGTCGTAGTAGCCGGCCGACAGCGCGTAGGTGCCGATGATGATGCGGCGCTTGACCTCCGGGCCGAATCCGGCCTCACGGGTCAGCGACATCACCTGGTCGGCGCTGTGGCTGCCGTCGTCACCGACGCGCAGGCCGTAGCGCATGGCATCGAAG
>NZ_JBQOUX010000314.1:0-254 GCF_052216785.1 Streptomyces sp. JW3
GCGTTGGTGTCGCGGGTGGACGCCGGCGGGCAGGAGGGTGCTGGGCTGGATCGTGTCGTGGAGGATGCGGCGCGGGCGGCGGTCGGCCGGTTGGATCCGGCGGGCGGTGTGATGGTGCAGGCGGTCTGGGTCGACGTGGGGGGCGACGCACCGGGACGGGTGGTGCTCGTGGTGCACCACCTGGTCGTGGACGGTGTGTCGTGGCGGATCCTGCTGCCCGATCTGCGTGCGGCCTGCGAGGCGGTGGCGGCGGG
>NZ_JBQOUX010000315.1:0-254 GCF_052216785.1 Streptomyces sp. JW3
GTGCAGGCCGAACTGCGCGACGAAGTCCTGCGCCGCGCCGCCGACATCACCGAACTCACCGACCTGCTGCACCGCGCCGCCGACCTCGAGGTGCAGCGCCTCACCGAGCAAAGAGCCGAAGCGACAAGGGAACTCGCCGACGCCGAAGCCGCCCTCGGACAAGCCCGCCAGGGCCTCCCGATCAACGAATCCGACCTGATCGACCCCCGCACCCGAGCCGAGGCCATCGCCGAACTTCGCTCCCGCACAATGCG
>NZ_JBQOUX010000316.1:0-253 GCF_052216785.1 Streptomyces sp. JW3
GCGCTGCTGACCGACGGCCTGCGGGCCGAGCGGGAACAGGGCATCACCATCGACGTCGCCTACCGGTACTTCGCCACCCCCCGGCGCCGGTTCATCCTCGCCGACACCCCCGGGCACGTGCAGTACACCCGCAACATGGTCACCGGCGCCTCCACCGCCGAGCTGACGGTGATCCTCGTCGACGCCCGCAACGGCGTCGTCGAGCAGACCCGGCGGCACGCCGCCATCGCCGCCCTGCTGCGCGTCCCGCACG